>CABQAB010000070.1 GCA_902461985.1 uncultured Bacteroidales bacterium
GATGAGACCGGACTCCTTGCCGGCGCCGCGCATTTCCTGTACCGTAACGAAGTGGTCCTCAACGGTGGCGGCAGCTTCACTACAGGAAGCTACAATGGTTCGCGTGACCAGATTACCATGACAGGCCCGGCTTTCCTGAAATATGCCGTCGCCAATGCCGGTTGGGAGCGGGCGAAGAAACTGGATGTAGGTCTTGATGTGACTCTTTTCAACCAGCTTGACATAACATTGGACTATTTCTATGACAGGCGCGACAGAATCCTGCAGAAACGCAGCTCGTGGCCTGCTATGCTCGGCTATTCCTCCACCACTCCATGGGCCAATGTGGGAAAGGTGGACAACCAGGGTGTCGAACTTAGCGTCAACTGGCGCAAGAATTTCAGGGAAGACCTGTCAGTGGATCTCCGGGGCAACTTTGCATGCACAAAGAACAAGTATGTCTACATTGATGAACCTGACTATCCCTACGTCTGGCAGACACAGACTGGCAAATCCCTTTCCGCCACTTATGGATATATTGCCGACGGACTTTTCAGGGATGACAAAGATATAATGAATTCTCCGTCTCAGACATCTCTCGGCGGCAATCCAATGCCGGGTGACATCAAATACCGTGATGTAAACGGTGACGGGATGATTACGGAAGATGACAAGGTGATGATTTCTGAATATGGCCGTCAGCCGGGTATACAGTTCGGACTTGGATTCAACCTCGTGTGGCGCGGATTCGATTTCGGAGTATTTTTCAACGGTTCTGCACGGAGGACTCTGATGATAGACGGGATATCCTCTTTCTGTGCCGATGATTTCCACCAGGACCGCAACCTTATGAAATTCATAGCTGATGACTATTATCATGCTGACAGGAATAATCTTGATGCCGCATATCCCCGTCTGGGAACGACTCCCACGGAGGTGCAGAACAATATGGTGCCGAGTACGTTCTGGATGCGTAACGGCTCTTTCATCCGTTTCAAGACACTTGAACTGGGATACTCGTTCCCGTTTGTCCGCATCTATTTCAGCGGAGACAACCTGGCTGTATGGAGTCCGTTCAAATATTGGGACCCTGAGCTGTTCTATTATTCCTATCCGTTGCACCGGACTTTCAGTCTGGGCCTGCAGTTCACTTTCTGAATCAATCAATAAGACAATATGAATATCCTCGAAAATATATGCAAAAAGGCAGCTGTTGCTGCTGCCGCGCTGGCTGTTACCTGCTGCAGCTATCTTGATGTCGTGCCTCCTGAAACGGCGGACATTCCGGATACGATGAAGGACAAGACGGATGCCCTGGCATTCCTTTACAGCTGCTATACCTGTGTAAGCGAAAACCACGGGTTCGGAACGTTGGGCTCACATGAGGTCTCTACCGACGAGGCTGTCAATCCCCAGGCTTGGGGACGCCTCGGGCAGGTGACTGCATGGGACCAGCTGTCAGCTACAGTGCAGTCGAACAATCCTGTATTCAATCTGCCGTGGACTGTGACTTACGATGCTCTCGGACAATGCAATCTTTTTGAGAAGATTCTCAATCAGAGCGACCCTAAGGAGGTTACGCAGGCGGACCGTGACCGTTGGCTGGCGGAAATCAAGTTTCTGCGTGCCTATTATCATTTCAGGCTTCTTGAAAACTACGGTCCAGTCCCTATTATAGACCACTATTACGAAACCTCCACTAAAAAGGAAGACCTTCCCGGGCGCAGTCATTTTGACTGGTGTGTGGACCGCATAGTCGGGTGGCTGGATGAAGCTGCCGCTGTCCTGCCTGTATCGGTGGAATCATCCGAACTCGGACGTGCCACATCTCTTGTATGCAAGGCTCTGAAAGGGCGTGTGCTTCTTTATGCCGCCTCTCCGCTCTGGAACGGTTCTTTTCCTCATACGAACTGGAGTAATGCCGTATATGAGACACCGGGCTACGGTACGGCCCTTGTCAGCGCGACATACAGCAGGGAAAAATGGGTGCGTGCCCGCAATGCCTGTGAGGAGGCCCTGGAGTTTGCCTTGGCGGAAGGCAAGCGCTCATTCTACACCCTTGAGGCCTCGGAATCCCAGAGGATTTCTGAAGATGTTCCGCTTCCCGATATTCCTGGTGTGGACGATGATTTCAGGAGGAAGGTAATGAAAATCCGTTATGCCAACAATACTGTCGAGACTGAAGGAAACCGTGAAATAATTTGGAGTGTCATCTCCAGTCCTTCCCGTTATCTTTTCTGGCAGGCGGATATGTATCCCCACAATATCGGAGTGCTCAACAGCGGCGGTTTCTATGGAGGCGTGACGGCCCTTGCCCCTTGTCTGTATACAGTGGAGCATTTCTATACGCAGAACGGTGTGCTTCCAAAGGACGACCCTGAACTTCCGAGGTCCGGCTGGTTCGAGTCGGCTGGCTATATCGGGCGTGAGGATATCATCAAGCTGAATACCAGACGTGAACCCAGGTTCTATGCCAACATATCGTTTGACGGTGACGAGTATTCGTCGCTCCTTAAGGCCGGTTCTCCTCTGATCATTGATGCGAAAAGTTCCACAGCGCACGGATATAACCCTACAAGATATGTCTGGGACAACAATGTGACCGGTTTCTATACCAAGAAGTGGTGCCAGCCAAATGTATCATGGCGTCCGGACGGTGCTCTCACTGCACGTCAGATAGGTATGCGTCTGATACATCTGTCCGAACTGTATCTCAATCTTGCAGAATGTGAGGAGGCTCTCGGCAATACAGATGAGGCGCTGGCTGCCCTGAATGCAGTGCGCAGGCATGCAGAAGTACGGGACATTACAGAAGATGACTTTTCCATGATGTCTTTGCGCGACTGGATACGCAACGAGCGTTTTATCGAACTGTATGCAGAGGGACACCGCTACTATGATGCCAGACGCTGGATGATAGCTTCACAGGTGTTCAGGAGCGGGACGCGCGAAGGCCTGAATGCATTGGGAAAGACTGACCCTACTTTTGAGGAATTCAATGTGCGTACCAGGGTGGACCAGCCTTTCAGCTGGAGTGACCGTATGTATATGCTTCCTATTCCATCAAGTGAAATCTACAGCAACCCCCAGCTTGTCCAGGCTCCGGGATATTAGCAGGAACAATTGAAAAACATGATAATGATGAAATTATATCACAAGATACTATTCCATGCCGCATCGGTGTCCTGGATTCTTGCAGGCCTGACCTCATGTCAGGACATCAACGGCAATTACGACAGGATAGTCCCCGAAGACTATTATACGGTCATTTCCCTGAAGGAGACTGGGGTTAAGGAGGTGGCGATGTCTGTAGCTGACAGGCAATATGACTGCGAAGTGCCCGTACTTAAGGGAGGGCTGCATGTCGATGCTGTCGCAGACGTAGTCCTTGAGACTCCCGGGCAGAAATGGGTGGATGAAAACTATAACGAGAAGCAGGGAACTGCCTATAAGGTGATTACTCCTTCCATGTACAGTGTTGCGGACTACCATGTCAGGATTCCTTCCGGAGAAAGCGGAAAGTCTGCTCATGTGATTCTGGATGCTGAGAAAATATATGCTGCAATGCAGCTTCCTGAAAATGCAGGTTCCACCCTGGTGCTTCCTGTGCGTATAGCTTCCGCATCAGACAAGGTCAATGAAGATAAGGATGTGGTGATTCTCCGGTGCAGTGTGTCTCCGGCAGAGGTGGGCTTTGAAGTCTCGTCCTCAAAGATTAAACTTCCGGATGACGAGGACAGCTATACTACATCCATTGTCGTGGGCAAGAACGGTAAAATCAGTACTGACATCCGTTTTGAAATGATGACTCAGGAATATCTTGACGAACATTACAGCAGACCTGAAGGAGTGCAGTATGTCGCTCTTTCCGGGGATATGTTCAGCATGGAATCTACTGCGGCAATCGATGCCATGGCGGAGTTCTATACCCATCCGGTGACATTTGACGTGGCCCGGATAAGGGAGGCGTCCGGAAACGGGGTGATGGTGCTTCCTCTTGTCCTTGTTTCGGAAACTCCATCGGCTGTAGTATCGCGTTCCGAGATGCTTGTCGAATGCTGTTTCCATGACTATACATTTGCTGAAATTACACAGAAGGAGGGCTGGAGTATACTTTACGGGTCTGCCGCCATGCCTTTCGGGCCATTCAGGAACATGATTGACGGGGTGGAGAATACTGAAGGCTGGATGTCCCATATTATAGACGGCTTCCCCAACAGTCAGAATCTCGGAAACCCTTATGCCGTCATAGACCTTGGCCGCAGGGTCATGGTAGGAGAATGCGGTGTTCTGGTCGGCCATTCCGGCTGGTGTGACGTTACACCTCAGGCTGTGGAGTTCTTTGTCACTCCTGAGAGCATTCTTGAGCCGCAGCTGAATCAGACGGAATATGGCCTTATCAACGCAAGCGGAAACTGGGGGAATAAGGACAGATTGTCAGATGACTATCTTGACGTGCACAACAGGCTTAAGGAATTTGATTCCAATGTGCATTGGACAAAGGTTGCGACGGTAAGCGGCCTTACGCAGACTGTGGACTGCAACGGGACATATATGGTGTCTGTGCCTCAGAGTGTGCTTGCCATGCAGATATATACACGTTATATCAAAGTGGTAGTCATACCTTTCCCGGCATCTCAGGCAATCGGAGACCGGACAAAAATAAGTGAAGTGTTCGTGAGCCGCGTCGCCACAATCGACGGGGAGTCCGTGAACTGACAGTATCTAATCAAACAATAAACAACAAACAGATGAAATATAGAATAATAGGTCTGATTTCAGCAGCGGTCTGCTCGTTGGCTCTGTTCTCATCATGTTCGGACGGGAAGATGCCGGAGATGGAGCAGGTGCCGGAACTTCCTGACCGGGAAGACAATATATCAGGTGAAGTGTATGACTATACAGTCACCATGAAGCCTGAACGTCCTTATATGCATGACTATGACAGGACTCTTATGATGAAGCTTTTCCTTGCCCGTCCGGACGGGCAGGGAGGCTCAAAGGTCGGGCTTACATTTGCTGATGCCCTGGATGTCATAAAGGGGCTGGATGCCATTACCCGTGGCCTGCCGAAGATTGTCTACCTTGTGGGGTGGCAGTATGAAGGCCATGACTGGAAGTACCCTGCGTTCCATGAATTCAACGAGGCCCTGAAACGTCCGGAAGATGCTACGGCTCAGGAGAGCTTCTACTGGCTTCAGGACGAGGCCGCAAAATACAATACTACGGTTTCCGTACATGTCCTTGTCCAGGACGCGTATCCTAATTCCCCTCTGTGGCATGAATATGTCAGGAATGACTTTATCTGTCTTGACGCCACCGGTGCTTTCATAACCCGCGGAACTTTCAACGGTGTGCCCATGTATGACCTCAATATAGTGAACGAATGGAAAAAGGGATACCTTCAGGACCGTCTTGACTACCTTGCCGGACTGGTTCGCCTTGATAAGGTCAGGACTATGCATTGCGATGCCTTCTATGCACGTGAAAGCCCATACCATGGAGTTACGGTCGAGCAGACGGAAGTTGTGATGCGCAAGATGCTCAGGTATATGCGTGACAAGGAAGTGGACGTGACGGTAGAGTTTCTTGATGACGGCGTGCGTATGGACCCTATGATAGGTCTCAGTCCTGCAGTATGGTGGCTTGATCTTACCGCAGAGGAACGGGCAGAATTGCCAGCATCCCTGATTGCAGGAGGACAGGAGGGCAAGTTCAATAATCTTTGGGAGATGGAGACTTTCCTGTTCGGAGACAATTATCAGGCTGAAAGCGACTTCAATTTTGTGGACTACAGTGGAAATGACCTGAGGTCGGCGTGGAAAAAGGCGAAGCTTGGTATTGCGACCCGTACTGTTCCATATATGTATTTCAACCGTCATAAGGTGGAAAGCTATGATGCAGTGAACAGGACTGTGACTTACAGCGGCGGTCTTGTATCGGATTACGGGAATCTGACAGTAACTCATGACGGAGTGCTGCTGCGAGACCACAACAATATCTTCTTCCCGCTTGTCTGGATTACTGACCATAAGGAAATCATGGCTTATTCCCAGAACGGATATTCACGCAGGAGCTGGACTCTGCCGGCTGACTGGAATGATGTTACCGCCGTCAATGTCTGCATCCTGACTGAAGAGGGTCCCGGCACTCCTGAGCGCATGGAAGTGGTGAACCGGTGCATACGGCTTTCCCTTGATGCCAATACCATGGTCTCAATCCAGCCTGCCGAATAGGCTGTCATCCCCGGCTGAGTCGGGGAATCCGAATATTAAAGACAAAATAAAACCAGATAGAATGAAAATAAAAACTCTGATTCTCGTTTCAGCTGTCAGTGTCATAGCCCTGGCGGGATGTGCAGCTGGTAATTCCGGACAAAAAGATGAAGTCTCGGGAGAATACTATGACTACACCGTAACCATGCAGCCGGAACGCCCGTATATGCTTGAATATGACAGGGCCATGATGATGAAACTCTTCCTCGCCCGTCCGGACGGCAAAGGCGGTTCCAATGTGGGGCTGACGTTCAGCGAGGTCCTGGAAGTCATAAAGGGGATGGATGTGCTAAGCCGTGGCATCCCTAAGATTGTCTATCTTGTAGGCTGGCAGTATGAAGGCCATGACTGGAAGTATCCGGCTTTCCATGAATTCAATGAATCCCTCAGACGTCCGGAAGATGCGTCTGCCCGTGACAGCTATCTGTGGCTTCAGAAGGAGGCGAAGAAATACAATACTACAGTGTCCGTTCACATGCTTGTCCACGATGCTGAGCCCAATTCTCCGCTTTGGGACGAATATGTGGAAAACGACTTGATATGCCGTGATGTTGAAGGCAACCTTATAAGCCGTGCGGTGTTCAACGGACTGCCGATGTATGATGTCAATCTTGCTGCCGAATGGGAAAAGGGCTATCTTCAGAAACGTCTGGACGAACTTATCAGGATTGCAAATCTCGGTGATGCCAGGACAGTGCACTGTGATGCCTTCTATGCCCGTGAAAGTCCGTACCACGGAGACTATATTGCAGAGCAGGAAACCGCTATGCGCAAGATGCTCAGATATATGCGTGACAGAGGGGTGGATGTGACAGTCGAGTTTCTCCACAACGGGCAGCGCTGTGACCCGATGATAGGTCTGAGTCCTGCTGTCTGGTGGCTTGATATGTCGGCCGCTGAACGTGCAGTACTTCCGGCTTCTCTGATTGCCGGTGGTCAGGAAGGCAAATTCGGCAGGCTGTGGCATAAGGAGACTTTCCTGTTCGGGGACAACTATCAGGGAGAGGATGATTTCAATTTTGTCGACTGCGATCCGTCAAAGGATATGGCAAGGGCATGGAAAAAGGCTAAATACGGTATAGCGACCCGTACTTTGCCGTACATGTATTTCAAAAGCCATAAGATAGTGGAATATGATGCTGACAGCCAGACTGTCACATATAGCGGCGGGCTTGTCGCCGACTATCCCGGAAGGACTGTGACAAGAAACGGTATCCTGCTCCGTGACGGTGATGACGTGTTCTTCCCTGTGGTTTGGAATGAAATGGAGATTGTAGCCTATTCCAGGAACGGATATGCAGACCGCAGCTGGACTCTTCCTGAGGACTGGAAGGATGTCAGGGCCGTGTCGGTGTGTGAACTTACAGAAAAAGGGGAAGGGGAACCGGTTGTCATGGATGTGAAAGAAGGGACATTGACCCTTACTCTTGCGGGTGATTCCATGGTGTCCGTCAAACCTGTTTTCTGATTCTAAAAATTCAGTCAATACAAAATGAGGAAACTGTTTCTACTTATAACATTGTCTGTCTTGGCTGTCCCTGTGCTCGGAGTACGCAATAACCTGCGTGCTCCGGCATATCAGCTTATAGCGATAGACCCTTCGACAAATCTATGGTCGATGACCGATACATTGTATGCAGATGCCACAAGACACTGGACAGGCAGCGAACATCCGCTGCTCGGAGTGCTCACGGTCGACGGCATTGACTACCGTTTTTTAGGACGTGACTTTACTGTTCCCGTCACGGTCGCACCTAATTCGGAATGGGGTAAATGGACTGCCAGATACACGGCTGAAGCTCCATCCGGAGACTGGACATCGGAGTCCTTTGACGATTCCTCCTGGCAGTCCGGTAATGGTGCTTTCGGCACTGACGGTGAAGGCGGCAGGTTTGTCATGATACGCAATGAGTTCTGCCGGACCGGTGCTTCTACGCGCTGGACTTCTCCGGAACTGTGGCTTCGGAGGACAATAGTACTGCCTGATGGCGTACAGGACAAGGACTGGTTTCTTGAATATACCAATGATGACAGTGCCGAAATATATGTCAACGGAGTCAGAGTGGTGAGTGTCAGCGGAAAGGAGAGCGAGCACGATATGGTTCCGCTCTGTGGTGAGTCACTCCTCCATCCTGGGGACAATATGATTTCAGCACATGTGAAGAATGCGGAAGGCTACGGCATCATTGACTTTGCCCTGCTTGCTGCAGACAAATGTACAGAGCGTTTCCCGCGCACTGCTGTACAGAAGAGTGTGGATTATCTGCCGACGCAGACAGTCTACGAGTTTGCCTGCGGTCCTGTAGACCTTACGCTTACTTTCACGGCCCCGTTTCTTCCGGACAATCTGGAACTTGCGTCTCGTCCGGTAAACTATATTACTTATGATGTGAAAAGCAGTGACGGGAAATCCCATAGGCTGTCCCTTACTTTGGAAGCGTCTCCGCTCTGGGC
>CABQAB010000071.1 GCA_902461985.1 uncultured Bacteroidales bacterium
CGACAGAAGCGTAGGGAAAAAGATGCTCCTGAAGAGCGGTCCGATGCCGGTCCTGCCGAAGTCAATGCTGTCTCTGTTCAAATCTTTCATACCCAACCAGTTTAAGTCACCTGCCCATCATAAGGTACAAAAAAGCCGAATCAAGAGTTTCAGGGCGGATCCTGCATCTTAATCCGGCTTTATAGTTCCGACTACAAGCCCTCCGATGAGCGGGTGCAAATTTGGGTCAAATTATTCACTTCACCAAATTTTCATGAAAGATTTGCGCACGATATGGATTGATTTAGAGATCAGCACCATCGACGGAGCAATGAGAGAAAGAGAATGACGATAATACGAGAAACCGAGACGAATATCCGAAATAAATAGTAAATTTGCGGGCGTTTGAAAAGATGACAAGTCTTAAATTCATATATTATGTTAAGTGAAAAATTGCACAACGCGATCAACGCGCAGATTAATGCAGAAATGTGGTCTGCATATCTGTATCTGTCCATGTCTTTAGACGCCGAGTCTAAAGGCTGTAAAGGCATAGCCAACTGGTTCTATGTCCAGTATTGCGAAGAGATGGACCACGCCCGCATCTTCATGAACTACCTCAACGAAAGGGATGCAAAAGTGGAATTGAAGGCCATCGAAGCCGTTCCTACAAGCTGGGAGTCTGTGCTTGAGATGTTCAAGGAGACGTTGGCACACGAGAAAAAGGTTACGGCCCTGATTCACAACCTCGCGGCCATTGCAAAAGAGGACAATGACTTCGCTTCTTCAAACCGTCTGACATGGTTCATCGACGAGCAGGTTGAGGAAGAGGCTTCTGCCCGCGACATGGTTGCCGCATTCGAAGCCGTTGAAGGCAACAAATACGGCATCTACATGTTGGACAAGGAGCTGGCTGCACGTACATACACCCAGGCTTCTCCATTGGCAGGCACGAAATAGTCCTGCCGTTTGTGGCAATCTGAAAAGAGGCTGACTCAAAAGTCTGTCATATCGGGCAAAGCCCGGTCGAGATGACAATGTTATGACTTTTGGGACAGTCTCTTTTTCATGTCCTCGTCAGTTTTGCTGAAAAGACAGGTCACGGCTCTCTATTCTGAGGCAAATTCATTCTAAGGCAAGTTCGACGACGGTGTAGTCGTGTCCGCTTGCCGGAAGAAATTTTTCGAGAAAGTCGGACATATTCATCTTAATCGTAGAAGTGTTAGCGCACGGGTGGCACCCGAAATAATCAAGAGACATCAGTTCACGGTCGATGACAAGACGGACTTTTCTGCCGCTGTCATTCATCAGCCCCATAGGTGAAACGGAACCGGGAAGAAGATGCAGAAGTTCAGCCATCTGTTCCGGAGTCGCGAAAGACAGTCTCGCACATCCCAGCTGTGCTGACAGATACTTGGTTTTGAATATCTTACCTGCAGGTATCATCAGCAGATAAAAATCTGTCTGCTGACGGTTGCATAGAAACAGATTCTTACAAATCGGGGCACCGAGTATTTTTTCTATCCCCGCACATATCTCCATCGTGTGGGCTGGCTCGTGGTCAATGCGCACATATTCAATGTTTTCTCGTTCGAGAAATTCATATGCGACCATCTCCGCCTCTGTCCGTTCTATCGTGTACGCCATGATTTTCCCCCCCCCAAAAAAATAAAAATTATTACTGTTTTATGGCAGTGTAATCTAACGTACTTCTATATGGGTATAAAACACCGTTCGAACTTGAGGCCAACTTACCTGTACGATTGGCAGTGAATCTTAAAATATTTCCAGATAAGTAACCCATACCGAACGAAGTTGTAAAGTAACCTGCACTATCAGAAGCATATGTCCCTTCCAGCTGAATCATGCTGCCGGATACTTCTCCGGTTGTATATATCCCCATACCATAAACTTGAACTTTAGTCGAAGAAATCTTTTTGATTGTCAGCGTGCCATTATTATTGATTGTACCAGAATCATATCCCCAAACTACATGATCAACAACGCTGGCAGAATATGTTCCGACAAATGCATCAGCATCATCCTCTAATTCTTTAGTTTTTTCACATGAAATTAGTGTAAAACCAAGCAGGATACACGCTATAAAAAAATTGTGGACAGTTCTCATATTAGTTATTTTTTGCAAAATTAAATAATTGCTCAATACTTGTCAAAAATATTTTGCGGATTTTCATTGTCGCCCGCCTATCTCAACGACTTGGATATCTGCTCGATGCATTTCTTTTTCTGAAAATTCAGCGATACTTCTCCGTAAAAAAATTACGGAAGTGTCGAAAATTTTGTACATTTGCATGACTATATCGAATTGCTCTATGTTAAGAAGATTTGCAGTAACCAATTATCGAGGGTTTTCCAGCCGTATTGAATGGGATCTGTCAAAACATGCCAATTATGAATTCAACACCTCGGCAATTAAAGACGGAATCATCAAGAACGGCATTATTTATGGTCCGAACGGCTCGGGCAAGACTAATTTCAGTCTCGCCATCTTCGACATCGAAAATCATTTGTCTCCAAAATGGAAGAAGATTGACTACTATGCCAATTTCGTCTATGCCGGCAATCCTGACAAGGTTGTAGATTTTGAGTACGAATTCCTGTTCGACAGTACGAAAGTAGTCTATACCTATTCTAAAAATGGTATGGGGATATTGGTGGCAGAGGCTCTGCACGTGGATGACAAGGTAGTCTTTATCAGAAGGAGAAATTCATTCAGCATAGACCACACGCAATTCCAGATGGACAAAATCACTGAAAAGAATCTGTCCAACAATGCCAACAATGTATCGGTTGTCAATTTCCTTTTGACCTCCTACCCGCTAAAGAGAGAGCATTATCTGATCAGGATGAATGAGTTTGTCAATTCCATGCTGTGGTTCCGCAACCTTGATGTACGGGAGTTCATAGGACTGGAATTTACGCCGACAATGCTTGACGACTTTATCATTTCAAACAATCTGCTCGACGACTTCTCGGATTTTCTGCAGAATGTCAGTGAACAAAAGTTCAAATTTGCGAAACCGCGTATCGGAGACAAACAGATTTTCTGCAATATCAAAAATAACACGATACCGTTCCATACGATTGCTTCTACAGGTACCCAGTCTTTGCAGTTACTGTATTTCTGGATGCAGAGAATGCGTGGCGCGTCATTCGTGTTCATCGATGAATTTGATGCCTTTTACCATTTCAGATTGTCTTTTGAAGTTTGCAAAAGGCTTTTTGCACTTAATTGTCAGGTCTTCACGTCATCACATAACACTTATCTGATGACCAACGAATTGTTGCGCCCTGACTGCAATTTTATCCTCAACAACAACAAAATAAAGCCATTGAACGAGTGCACCGAAAAAGAATTGCGATTTGGCCATAATATTGAGAAAATCTATCGTGCCGGGGCATTCTATGAATAACAAGGAAAAAATACTGTTCATTTTCGAAGGCGCAAGAACAGAGGACAAGATAGTCGAGAACCTGGAACAGAATTTCTTGGGAGAGCAGCATGCAATCAAGTGTGTGTACGATGCGGAAATCTACCAGTTATACCGCGAAATAAAAAGTGATAGTGGCTTGTTCCTCGACATTGTGTCTTTATTGAAGGGGCGCAAGGCAGAAAACGCGGAAATTTTGAAAGATTATAACCGGGACAGTTTCGCATATGTCTACCTTTTCTTCGATTATGATGCCCATTCGACATTGGCGGATGACGGAAAACTGGACGAGATGCTTTCCTTTTTCAATGATGAAACTGAAGAAGGGATGCTTTATGTCAGTTACCCTATGGTGGAAGCAATACGGCATTTCAAGGATTTGGAGAGTTTCAAGTCTCTGACGGTGAAATGCAAAAGGAAAAATTGCCCTTATGCCGGTGGATGTGCTGACAAAGATGAATGTCTGAAAGAACCTCACTATAAGCAGACGGCCTCGCTGGACAGCATGCCGCAACTTTCAAACTTACACTCGTATACGAGACAGGTATGGCAGGAATTGGTTGCGGCTCATCTTTGCAAGGCTAACTATCTCACCAGCGATGAATTTGTCTTGCCTTCATCTCTTATATCGCAAAGAGACATTTTTGCGAATCAATTGAAAAAGCACATATCCCTCAAATGTCCGGAAGTCGCAGTGCTAAGTGCATTTCCGCTATATGTGCTGGACTATTTCGGGTGCGAAAAAACAGTCAAAATGTTATCACACAATGAACATGAAATCTGAAAATGAGGTTCAGTTGGAGAAGAGGATGCTGCCGGGCTCACCCGTCGCATATTTCATAAGCGATGAAGGACATGACGAGTGGGTGCTTTTCCTCCACGCGGCGTTCGTGACGCACGAAATGTTCAGGATGCAGTTCGGGTACTTCCGGGACAAATACAACATCTTAGCAGTGGACATCATCGGACACGGACTCTCCACGGATACGAGGAAAGGTGACAGCATCCTCAAAATGTCGGAATGGACATCTGACATCTTGAAGGCGGAAGGTATAGACAAGGTGCACATTGTCGGCGTTTCCTTAGGAGCGGTTCTGGCCCAGGACTTTGCCAACCGTTATCCGGACTCCGTACGTTCTCTGGCCTGCTTCGGCGGGTATGACATCAACAATTTCGACACGGACATACAAAAGGAAAACAGTTCCCGACAGATGCTCATGATGCTCAAGGCCCTGTTTTCAGTCAAATGGTTCGCGAAAGCCAACAGAAAAATTTCAGCATACACTCCGCAGGCACAGGATGATTTCTATGACATGAACATACGCTTCCAGAAAAAATCATTCATGTTCCTCGCAGGTCTTGACGGAATGGTGAACAGGCACAGGACCGGGAAGAGGAACTATCCTCTTCTTACAGGCTGCGGAAGACACGATATTCCCATGGAATTGGAAGTAGTGAAAACATGGCACGCCGCAGAACCTGACAGCCGCATGGTTATATTCGAAAACGCCGGACACTGCGTGAACATGGACGTCCCCATGAAATTCAACAGGACCCTCGAATCATTCTGGAAAGAATCATGCCCCAAAGAATCCTGACCCCGGAATAATTTTAACCCCAGAATAATCTCAACCCAGAAATAACCTTAACCCGGGAAGCACATCATGAAAAAAATCATATTCGTATGCCACGGCAACATCTGCCGCTCCCCTATGGCGGAATTCATATTCAGGCATCTGGCTGCAGAAGCCGGACTGTCCGGTGAATTTGACGTAAGTTCCGCAGCCGTCTCCTGTGAAGAACAGGGCAACGGTCTCTACCCGCCGGCCGCACAGACTCTCAGACGCCACGGCATTCCTTTCGGAGATCACCGCGCCCACCGCATCACACCACATGAATTCGCTTCGGCAGACCTCGTTGTCGTTATGGACAGTTCCAACCGGCGTCTTCTCGACAGGCTCACACATCAGCCGGACTCCCCAAAAGTCCGGAAAATGATGCAGTTCACCGGTATTTCCGACGATGTAGCCGACCCATGGTACACCGGAGACTTCGAACAGACCTACTCCGATCTCTTCGCCGCGTGCTCCGCCATGCTGGAAAAAATTACCCGGCCAGGAAATGAGGGTTCAAGAACGGAGGTTTGAAAATGGGCGGAGAGATTGAGAAGGACAGAAAATTCAGTCTGGCTGAAAAATATGTGCTGGAGACAGGGGTTTCCGTGTTTCTGACGGGAAAGGCCGGGACGGGAAAGACTACGTTCCTGAAATATATCGTGTCGGAAACCGGCAAGAGATGTGCGGTAGTCGCGCCGACCGGGGTTGCGGCAATCAATGCAGGAGGGGTGACCATACACTCGTTCTTCCAGCTGCCGCTGTGCCCTTACCTGCCGGACGTCAAGGAACTGGTGACCGAGTACCAGATGCCTGAAAAATACCGCTCGCTGAACAGGGAAAGAATCAGGATTCTCAGGACCCTGGAGCTGCTTGTAATAGACGAGATTTCCATGGTGAGAGCAGACCTGCTGGATGCTGTGGATGCCACACTGAGAAGATACAGACGCAATGACAGGCCGTTCGGAGGAGTACAGCTGCTGATGATAGGAGACATACAGCAGCTGCCACCCGTAGTGACCGATGCCGAGAAGCCCTATATGGACCGTGTCTACGCTTCATCGTTTTTCTTCAATTCAAAGGCGCTGCAGAAGTTGCAGTATATGGTCATTGAACTGGATACCATATACCGTCAGAAAGATGCCCGGTTTATGGAGATACTGAATGACATAAGGTCAGGCATGCCGAAAACAGAATCGCTCGACATGTTGAACAGACGTCTGGCTCCGGAATTCACTCCTCCTGAAAACGAACGGTGGATAAGACTGACGACTCACAATTACCAGGCGGATTCCGTAAACAAGTCCAGACTGGACGCACTGAAAGGAGACACGTTAACCTGCAAGGCCGAAATCTCCGGAAATTTCCCGGAAAGCGCGTACCCGGCCGAGACTTCCCTTTCTCTGAAAGTCGGCGCGCAGGTGATGTTTACGAGAAATGACCCATCCGGTGAAAAGCTCTATTACAACGGCAAAATCGGGACGGTCACGACCATCGAGCCGCATATTGTCGTCACTGACGGGAACGGGGACGAAATTGAAGTGAAACAGGAGACTTGGGAGAATGTCAAATACGAACTCTCGGCGGAAGACAATGAAATCAGGGCCGCCGTTGACGGCACTTTCACCCAGTATCCTCTGCGGCTGGCGTGGGCGATAACCATCCATAAAAGCCAGGGACTGACCTTCGACAGAGTGATTATCGATGCCGGCAAGGCGTTTTCATCCGGTCAGGTCTATGTAGCCCTGTCAAGATGCCGCACGCTCGAAGGAATAGTGCTGTCCTCCCCGATCAGCCGAAACTGCACATTCACTGACCGGGACGTCAACAAGTTCGAAAATGGTTTCACGCCGGCGGAACAGGCAGAGTCGTCATTGGAACGGTTCAGGACAGAATATTTCACCGACATGCTGTGCGAAAGTTTCAACCTGAAACATTTGGAATACCTCTACGGCAAACTTAACCGTATATGGCAGAATGACTTGCCAAGGCTATATCCGGCTCTGGCGAAAACTTTCGGCAGCCTTGCCATGGCGTCATCGGAAACAGATAGTCCGGGATTCGGCTCCCTTGCGGCAACAGGATGCAGATTCCAGCTGCAGCTGAGAAAAATCATTGCGACAGAAGGCGTCGGCAGCGCAGTTCTGAATGAGCGGATACTCAAGGCAGCCGGTTACTTCAGCACTAAGCTTTCCTCACTGGCAAAGACGGCCGCTGCCCTTGCGCTTGCGGAAATAGACAACAAGGAAATCAAGAAGATATTCAAAATCGCCAATGAGAATTTCCTTAAAGAATTGAGATTCAGGATATTGTTATATAGAAGCATCATAACCGACGGATTCAGCCTGAAACGCTTCTCGCGCATCAGGACCGACTGCGAATTAGAGAAGTTTACTTCTTTGAAATCGCTTTCCAGAGCACTTGCAGGCATATCGGACGGCGATGACACCGGAAATGAATCAAGAAACGCAGGCAGGCCAAATCCCGGAAAGGACGGAAGGACGGAGTCGGGGAATGGCAGAGAAAAGACAGACACAGGGACTCTCAATCCCGGACTCGCAGATGCTCTCATAGCCTGGAGAAAGGAAAAATATACCGGACTCCATATACCCGCGTACATGGTGCTGCAGCAGAAGACTTTGCTTCAGATTGCCGACCTTGCCCCGAGATCCAGGGAAGAGCTCATGCAGGCGGACGGATTCGGTAAAGGGAAATGGGAAAAATACGGAGAGGAAATCCTGCGGGTGATTGACGACTTTCTGGCCCGCCCGGTTTCATGAGAACTCTCCATCGCTATGCTCAGCAGGTATTACAACAACAAGACTTTTGCGACAACCAACAAAATATCAGCATGCCGTGACAGGCATTCTGAAAAAAAATTCCGTCATAAGGAATATTTTTCAGAATTTTTCCTACCTTTGACACCCGTAAGACAGAAAATTATGTTTAACTATTGCTCAGCACAGAATTGGTGGTGGCGTTCATCGGTTTCAAGTAAACAATGACGCTGGCTCTGCTGTAGTTGCATAATAAGACAGAAATTCAGGAATCCGTTGTTTACTTGAGTAAGCAACGGATTTTTTTATGCTCTGACATGAATTCAAATTGAACAAATAAAACTTCACTATCATGAAAACAAAGAAAATAATGCTGACTGACCAGCAAATCCCCACCCAATGGTACAACATCACAGCAGACATGCCGAACAAGCCCCTGCCCGCACTTGACCCCACGACTCATCTGCCCGTGACGGCGGAACAGATGAACTGCATTTTTGCTGAAGAACTCGTGAAGCAGGAAATGTCTGCCGAACGTTTCATCGACATTCCTGACGAGGTGCGCGACCTCTACCGTATATGGAGATGCACGCCGCTTGTCAGGGCGTATGCCTTGGAGAAAGCACTGGACACGCCTGCGAAAATCTATTTCAAGAATGAAAGTGTCTCCCCGGCCGGTTCTCACAAGCCGAATACTGCCGTACCTCAGGCATACTACAACGCGAAACAGGGAATACGCCACCTTACGACGGAAACCGGAGGCGGACAATGGGGTTCTGCAATTGCATTGGCAAGCCAGCATTTCGGACTTGACCTGAAAGTATTCATGGTCAAAGTCAGCTACAGACAGAAACCCTATCGCAAACTGCTCATGAACACCTG
>CABQAB010000072.1 GCA_902461985.1 uncultured Bacteroidales bacterium
CTTGCAGGACTCGGAATCGAGGCGGCTGAACTTCAGCGGAACATACAGCAGCGCAAAACCGTGCAGGAGGTGGATGACATCTGGTGGCAGATTGTGTCAGTCGAAGACAAACTCGGAACATTGGACTTCCTGCAGGGCACTTTGGATACACTTTATTCCAATGTCCGTTCTGCCGTGGCTTCGGGGCTGGCTTCGGAAACGGATTTGCTGCAGTTGGAGGTCAGGATGAATGAACTCAAGGCCGGGAAGAAGCAGGCTGACGGAGGACTTAAACTCCTGAAGATGAATCTGTTCAACACAATCGGCCTTCCGTACAGCATACTCCAGTCCGCCGCTTCCGAGGAAAAGCCTTGTTTGGATTCAATACGCATTGAGGCGACGTCTGTCCTGCCGGGAGAGCCTGAGTTTTATTGGAAAGACGAGGCGGAAATAGTTTCCGGGATGAGTGAAAGCCGTCTGTTAGACCTTCAGGTGGAAGCCCGCAGGCTCGAAAAACGCATGGCAATAGGCGAAGCCCTGCCGCAGATTGCAGTCGGGGCCACAGCCGGCTATTCCAACCTTTACGACAAAGGCCGCTGCAACACCATAGCCTTCGCCACTTTGCAGATTCCGCTTACGGACTGGGGCAAGACTTCCCGCAAGGCGATGCGAATAGAAACACAGAAGCAGAAAGCCGAGAATGACCGGGAATACCTCTCCTCACAACTTCAGGTGTTGGTCGGCAAACTCTGGCTCGAACTGACATCAGCATACGACCAATGGCAGATTGCAGAGGAATCCATGGCAGCCTCGCGCCGCCTGTACGAAGTGGCCCTCGCAAACTATTCCGCCGGCCTCGCCCCTCTGCAGGACCTTCTCCTTGCCGAGACCACCTACCGCGACTCCGTGTCTGCCACATCGGACTCCCTGTCCGCCTACCGCACTGCCATCCTCGCCTACACTTCGCTGTTCCAGTAAATTTCAGGTGCCGATCAGCAACAAAAGAGACCGACCGAAAAGCCACAATAATGTCATCTCGACCGAGCATTGCGAGTGGAGAGATCTTCTTAAAGCATAGGAGTTTAATAGATATCTCGACTACGCCCTTCGGGCCAAGAGGACAAAAGTCCACTGGACTGTTTGTCTTGGTCTCTTGGCTATGCTCGATATGACAGGCTTTTGAGTCAGCCGCTTTTTTGCTGAATGTATAGCGGACTAAGCCGCGCTACAGGTAGACTAAGCCGCGCCGAACTCCGTGAGAAGCGCGTCGAATCCGTCATCGATAAGTTTCACGACAGCCTCGTCGCCGTTTTCCTTCGCGAGGTCCTGGACCATGAGCACTATGCTCTTGGCACGGTCGAATTCCTGTTTTGCATAGTCGTAGAACTCGAAGAAGAAGCGGACAGACTGTAACATCTTGCCGGTGAAGCGTGTCGCGAGGTCTGAAGCCTTCTCCTTCTCGCCGAGAATGTAGTAGAGGTTGATCATATCCATCACCATAAGCTCGTTGGAGAATCCGAGATAGGACATGTCGAGCGGATAGTTCTCCTGAGGAACGTCTCTCTGACATTTGTCGAGGATTTCAACAGCCTTCTCCCTGTCACCTGCCTTGAGCATCTCCTTGGCCACGTTCACGAACATCGTCCGCTGTGAAAGCACACCGCAGAAAGTGTAGAGATGCTGGTAGTCGACGAAATAGTCCGTGCGGCTGAGAGCGTCCCAGCTGAATGTGCCGTTCATCATCGAATAGAGTTTCTCCGGGTCGCAGAATCCCACCTCGGATGTCCTCTGGCGGTTTTTCACTGGCACGAACTTGTATGAGAATCCGTCATATTCGAGATAGTCCTTGATGCCCATGTTGAGGTCGCCTCCCATGTTGAGCATATGGATAGGACGGTCCCATTTGTAGTTGGAAAGCAGATCAAGCATGAACAGTTCAGGTTTCGACACATAGCCTTTGTCGGGAGAGATAGTCAGGACAATGCTGTCCGGAATCATATCCTCATATTTCTTGTCTAAGATGCCGTATTTGATGACATTTTCCTTGTCGACAGGAATGGAGAATTTGCGCGAACAGATGTAATCCACTGATTTGCCGGAAGAAAGCGGAAGTTTTGCTCTCGGTTCGCGGAACACCCTCATTACATCCGACAGCGGCAGCACGGTTTCACGGCTGTCATAGATATAGACAAATTCATTCGTTCCGTAGAGATACTGTCTCGGACCGACTTTCAAATCTAAAGGTGCGGATTCGTTGCAGGCCCATTTCATCTGGTCGATATGCCAGTCGGTACCGAGCAGCGAAGTGTTGACGATTCTCACGTCAGGACGCACCTCCTCGACCTCCTGGGCATACCAGAGCGGGAATGTGTCGTTGTCTCCGTGAGTAATGAGAATGCCGTTGCTGCCGACAGAATTGAGGTAGTTCCGCGCCATCTCCACAGCAGTATAACGGTTGCTGCGGTCGTGGTCGTCCCAGTTCTCTTCAGCCATAAGCACGGGCACACCTAAGCAGAGCACGGAAACTGCCGTGGCAGTCGCAACCGGAGTCGCGTTCCCTGTCTTCGCCCCGGTCTTCTCTAAAAGTCTTGAAATCCACTCGAACAGAGCTAAGACCGCGAAACCTATCCATATTGAAAAGGCATAGAACGACCCTGCATAGGCATAGTCCCTTTCGCGCACCTGGAACGGAGGCTGGTTGAGGTAGAGCACAATCGCAATGCCTGTCATGAAGAAAAGCAGGAAAGTGAGCCAGCAGCCCCTCTTGTCCCTCGCGAATTGGTAGAACAAGCCTATGAGCCCGAGCAGAAGCGGAAGCATATAGTAGTGGTTCTTGCCCTTGTTGTCCTTCAGGTAGTCGGGGGCATTGCTCTGGTCGCCGAGACGGATGTTGTCGATGAGCGGAATCCCGGATTCCCAGTTGCCGGTGAAAATCTCTCCCGGAGAAGGACTGTGGCAGTCGTTCTGGCGTCCCGCGAAGTTCCACATGAAATATCGCCAGTACATCCAGTTCAACTGATAGTCAAAGAAATAGGTGAGGTTTTCTCCGATTGTGGGTTTGCGGTAGCGGTCGCCTCTTTTGGCGCTTTTGCTCATATACGAAGCATAGAACTCCCGGTAGCGTTCGTCACTTCCTGAGCCGCTGTTCCACATTCTCGGGAAAAGCATCTTGTCGGACGAGTCGTAGACAATCTTGCCGAAGGAAGGCACTTTCTCGTATCTGCCGTCAACCGGTGCCCAATAGGACTCATCCTCAATGCTGTAGTCGGCATCGAAATATTGTCCGTAAATCAGAGGAGTGCTTCCGTACTGTTCCCTGCTGAGATACCTGCATAGCGTGAAAGGATTGTCTGGCTGGTATTCGTTTGTCGGGGTGTGTACGCTGGAACGTATGATTACTATAGAGAAAATGGAGAATCCTATGATAATGGTCGTGAAGCAGAGCAGCACTGTGTTCGCAAACGCCTGCCCTTTCTTCATGGTCGCGAAAAGCCCCCAGAAACAGAGTCCGAAAAGCAGTAGAAGGAAGAAAACGGCTCCCGAGTTGTATGGAAGATGAAAGCCGTTCACGAAAAGCAGGTCTGCATAGGCCGCGAGCTTCGGAACATAAGGGATGATTACGAACAGAATCAGAGCCAGGATTACGCATGAGAGCGCGAAAATGCCGAGATACTGCCAGAATGTATAATGGCTTTCGTTCCTTTTGCGGTAGAACCAGATGAAGACCAAGCACGGAATCGTCAGCAGGTTGAGCAGGTGCACTCCGATTGAAAGCCCCATGAGGAAGCAGATGAGGACAATCCAGCGGTTGGAATATGGCTCGTCCGCCTCGTCATACCATTTCGTCATGGCCCAGAACACTAAAGCAGTGAACAGTGATGACATTCCGTAGACTTCGCCTTCAACCGCAGAGAACCAGAACGTGTCGCTGAAGCAATATGCCAGAGCCCCGACAAGACCGCTGCCGTAGATGGCTATAGCCTTGCCTGTGGAATATCTGCCTTCGGAATCCGGTTTTATGAGCCTTTTCGAGAAAAAGACTATTGTCAGATAAAGGAAGAATATGGTCAGAGCCGAGCAGAGGGCACTCATCGAGTTCACGGCCATGGCGGCGTGCATATTGTCCGTAAACATGGTGCAGAACCGTGCAAACAACTGGAATACAGGGTTTCCTGGCGGATGCCCCACTTCTAATTTGTATGATGACGCGATGAACTCTCCGCAGTCCCAGAAAGATGCGGTTGGCTCGATTGTCATGAGATATGTAACTGCCGCGACAAGAAAGGCTGTGCCGGCGGTTACATGGTTCCAGAACTTGAATTTTCTTTTATCCATCCTGATTCTTTAACTTAATGGTCCAAAACTGCAAATTTAATATTATTTTTGCGATTCCGATAGAGTGCAGACAGAGATATGGCTAAGGACAACGACTGGAAATCCCGTCTCGGTGTGGTGTTTTCCACCAATCCGGACTTTGAGTATGAAAACGAAACCGCTGTGGAAGAAGAGACTCTCCCTCCTTCGCGGCAGAGGCTTGTCGTAGGCATTGACCGCAAGGGGAGAGGAGGCAAACAGGTTACGCTCGTGAGAGGATTTGTGGGAAAGGAAGAAGACCTGAAGGAACTCGGCAGGCAGCTCAAGGTGAAATGCGGAGTCGGCGGCAGCGCGAAGGACGGGGAAATAGTCATCCAGGGGGATTTCCGTGACAGGGTTACCGCCTTGCTCGCGGAAGCCGGCTATAACGCGAAAAGGGGCAACTGAGAAAGTATATGGATGCACGTCAAATCACATTAAGCATATCAGTCGCTCTCTCTCTGCTCAGTTTCATGCCGGCAGTTGACAAGTTCGTGAAACTGCTCCCTGAACTTATGGGAAGTCTTTTCAGCAACTCCGTGGCCATCAGGGTTGAGGACAAATGCCGTATGAGCCGGGCCAGAAACTTGCTTTTCATCCTGTCCATACTGCCCTTGTGTATTTTGTTCTGGGTCAGCGGGATCTATGCTCCGCGCTGGATTTCAACTCTTCATGCTCCTTTTGACCTGCTTTCGGTCAGCGGTGTGTTCCTTGCCTACTGCCTTTTGCGGACTCTGATGACGCACGCGCTCCCGGTACCCAAAATACGCAGTCTGGCCTATGCCTCTTTCTGCGGACTTCCCAGGACATTCGCGGTTCTGCTGCTTGCGCTGCTGTTTCCGACAGTGCTTGTCCTTGACCTTGCCGGCTGTCCTGGAGATGTCGCAAAATATGTAATCTGCGGCCTGATGGTTTTCCTGTACGCCGTCTTTTTGATACGCAGGTTTAAGATTTTCGCGTCCGAAGGCTGTTTTTTGCAAGCAATTTCGTACCTTTGCGCCCTCGAAATTGTTCCCACGACTCTGCTGACGGTTTCGGCAGTTGTCTTTTAATAACAGACTATCCATTATGGGCGTAAAAAACATCCTTATATCGCAAAAGCAGCCGCAGACGGCCTCTTCTTACGACAATCTCAAAGAAAAATATCAGGCGAATTTTGAGTTCAAGCCATTTTTCAAGATGGAGCCTCTCACTTCGAGGGAATTCAGGTCGCAGAAGATAAATATCTCTGAATACACCGCCATAGTGTTCTCGGCAAGAACTACAATCGATGCTTTTTTCAAGATTTGCGACGAACTCAGAGTCAAGATACCTGAGACGCTCAAATATTTCTGCACCACGGAAATAGTGGCCAATTACCTGCAGAAACACATCGTGTACAGGAAGAGGAAAGTCTTTTTCGGTGACGGCAGGCCTGAGTCAATCATGGAACTCATAGGGCCTCGTCACAAGGACGAGAAGTTTCTCATCACAGTCAGTGATTCAGGCAGCAAAGATGCTATAACAAAGTTGTTCGAGGCTAAGAATCTCGATTTTACGACCGGTGTTTTCGTGAAGTCCGTCCCTCAGGATATGAGCGGAGTAGATATCCACTCATACGATGCTGTCGTGGTGTTCAACTCCGCCGACATCAAGGCTATCTATGCCAATTTCCCAGATTTTGAGCAGAAAGGTATCAAGTTCATAACCTACGGACACTCAATAGTAAAGGCCATGGAGGATGCCGGTCTGAGCATAGAGATTTCAGCCCCTTCTCCGGAAACTCCATCGGTATCAAAGGCCCTTGAAAAATATCTCAGCAGCGCACAATGACGGGACTCCAGACATTCCCCAAGAAGGAAAAACTATGCGGAGTGAAAGGCATTTCCGCACTTCTCTCTAAGGGAAAGTACGGGAATGAGGGCTTGTTGCGCTTTTGTTACAGGCCTCATGGAGAATCCGGGGAGGACACCGCTTCAAGGCTTGTGGTCTCCGTTTCCAAGCGTCTCTTCAAGAGGGCAGTCAAAAGGAATCTGCTCAAGCGGAGGATAAGGGAGAGTTACCGCAGGCAGAAAAACATTTTAGTTTCATCGCCCGTCGACATCATGATTATCTACAACAGCAAGGAAATTGCGACTTACGAGGAGATTTATGCTGCCGTGGGCAGGGTTTTGGAGCGGGTCGCCGCATCTCGACAACTGTCTCAAGACGATGGAAAGAAACGATAAAGTGAAAAATCAGGGTATCGCCCGGCAGGACGGACAATCTTCCGCCGGAAAGTGGAGATTGCTGGTCAGAAAGGTTGCAATCGCTCCGTTTGTCTTTCTCGTCAGATTCTATCAGGTCTGTATTTCTCCGCTCAAGCCTCCTACATGCAGATTCACTCCGACCTGTTCCGCCTATGCGTTGGAGGCATTCCGCAAGCATGGTCCGTTCAAGGGATTCTATCTTACTGTCAGACGCCTTCTGCGTTGTCATCCCTGGGGTGGAAGCGGTTATGATCCGGTGCCATAGTGTCATTGTGTGCATTGTGAAGCGCATCTAGATACTAAAACAACAATAAAAACAACACAATCTACAACTTCGGGAGATTTGATAAAGGCGATATTTGCACCCAGAAACTATTCAATGATTTTGCGGCTTCTTCTATATGTGCAAATCCAATCTCCTAATGCCGCAAAAAAACATCGGTCTCGTCGTTCTGACGCGGCCGATGTTTTTTATGTCCCTCTCCCTTATTTCAGGGAGTTGATGGTGTTGGCTTTGGTTTTAAGATATCCTCCGTCACCTAAAATCGGGTAATGGTAGTTGCTCCAGCCTGCGGGCTGGTCCTTGATTTCCATATCTTCGCCCGTGTCGTTGCTTATATAAGGCTGTATCTTCTGGTGCCAGAGGTTGATGCGTAAGGACGCGGATTCGTAGTCCATAAGCCCGCTTCCCGGAGCGACCAGCTCTTTCAGACAGTCTACATAGATTTTCCTGTAGTCGTCGAATCTGAGCAGTCTTTCTATGAGGTCTCCCTTGTCTCCCCAGTCGAGAGGATTCCTTGTAGCAGGGTCATAGCAGTTGCTCGTGCCGAGGGTGTTGTCGTAGTCGTAGGGCAGCATATAGACTTTGTAGGAAAGCAGGTCCTGGCTGTCGAAATAGAGGTAGTAGTTGTTTCCGTTGTTCCAGTAGTCGTCCCACATCCCCACTGCCACATTCACGGCATAGGTCCTCAGCAGCAGCTCCACGTCACATACTTCTGCAATCCATTTCTTGAAACTCTCTTCTCCCTTCCCGTTGAGTTTCTTTATGAAATCCTGTATCTGGGCCTTTGCAGTGGCGAAATCGGCTCCGGTTTCCTTGAGTTCGTAGGTGTAATCGTGCATGTTGTCGTCCTGCCCGAAGAGCCAGTCGTCAGCACTTCTCAAATCTGCCGGGCTGGAAGGGTAGGTGCATTTCCACAGGTTGCCCGTAATCTTGTTGCCGTAGCTCTCGGCATTGCGCTCAAGATACTTATTGTCGTAGGGTTCGATCATGGCGTAGACTCCGTAATAAGCAGGCTTGTCGTCCCCGGTGACATGGATGTAGACCCGGCAGAATGATTCCCTTGCTGCAGTCCACACCCCGGCGCGTCTGAAAAGGTCAAAACAGAATACCTCCCTGACATAGGAAGGGTCGTTGTTGAACCATTTGAGATTGACCCTGTTGATGCCTTTGATCTTATGTTCCTTATCTTTGTTGAATTTATGGAAGTTCAAGCCTATATGGAAGTGATGCCAGTCCGTGTTTCCGCTTATGTGTCCGCTGCCGCCGCTTTCCGGACGTCTTCGGGAAGTGTTTCCCCTCATCCGCATCCCGGCATCCTTGACCGTAAATACGTCGCTTCCTTTTTTGAAAGTCACGTCGCAATGGATATATTCTTTGGTTTTGTTATCCTTGTCGAAATTGCCCAACAAGGTGTTCCACTCTGCAAGAGGGACTTCGAGGGTTATTTCCGGCAATGCATCCATATCCCAGAAATAATCAGGGTCGGCTGAAGAGGATGGATTTGACGGGTTGGACGGATTTGACGGGTCTTCCGGGTCGTCTTTGCCGTCAGGAGTCCAGATGGAGGTGTTGCAGGATGCCAACAATATAGAAAAGGCTAAGGCTGAAAAATACTTGAAAAACTGTTTCATCTTGTCCGGATAGTGCTATTTGTGATTTGTCGCCGGCAAAGTTAGAAAAAGGCTGGAAAATCATAATGCCGATAACGACAGAATGCAGGATTTACCTGCCCAACAGAAGATATGGAGATATGAGCGAAAGATACTCGTGAGTATATTCTCCTCTGGAGTTTATGGTCAGTCTGTCCTTCAGTACCCCGTCTTCCGCTTTCCG
>CABQAB010000073.1 GCA_902461985.1 uncultured Bacteroidales bacterium
CACAGATGTGCCGGCAGTGAGGATTGGTTCTTCTAACCTTTCAACTGACAGATTCCTCATTGACGCATCTTATTTTGCAATCAAATCGATACAGCTCGGCTACACTCTTCCACACAAATGGGCGAAAGCCATAAAGATGCAGTCTCTCAGAATCTACGCTACAGCTGACAATCTTGCAGTTTTCAACCATTTGAACGGCATGAACGTACAGTATGACTTCAGCGGAGGCACAAACTATACCTATACCCCGATGAGGGTCGTAGCACTCGGAGTTGACTTTAACTTTTAGAGCAGGAGAATAGAATATGAAAAGAACAGTTATAAAAGATTTGACTATACTTTTTGCGGTTGCACTGCTGTCCGCAGGCTGCAGCAAGATGCTTGAAACTTCTCCTACTACGGATGTCTCAAGCGGCAAGATGCTTGAAACGACAGACGGAGGCTATCAGGCACTCAACGGAATCTACCGTTTTTTCTGGCAATGGTCTGTCAGCACTACAGATGCCACTCACGAGTCGTTCGGTCCTCAGGGATATGCTCTCATGGCTGATGCAATGGGAGATGATATGCTGTTTTCGGCAATGGGCAACGGATGGTTCTGGTATGACTATCTTTATCGTGAAAAGGAAATGGTGACAAGAGGCGATATGCGTCCCTATGACATCTGGAACTATAACTACACCATAATAAGTCAGGCCAACTATATTCTCGCCTCCGAAAAGACAATGAGCGGGGACAAGGCCGACATCGACTACATTATGGGCAACGCCTACGCACTCAGGGGTAATGCCTACTATAATCTGGCCATAAATTTTGCGAGAAGCTACGCCGGACACGAAGACAGGCTCTGCGTCCCTATCTATCTTGAACCGACCACGTCATCCACGAAAGGCCAGCCGAGAGCCACAAATGCTCAGGTTTATGAGCGTGCGAGAAAAGATCTCGAAAAGGCAATCGAACTTTTGAAAGGCAAGACGCAGAAACATTGTTCGCATATCGACTACACCGTGGCAAACGGCATCAAGGCCAGGATTGCCATTACGATGAATGACTTTAATGCCGCATACGAGGCGGCTGACAATGCCATAACATCAACCGGAAAAAGGCTTACTGACAATGTCATGACAGGCTACAATGATGCAATCAACGGGGCTGACGTGCTCTGGGGAGCGGAAATCATCACTGACCAGGGAACGACAAACCCTCAGTTCCTTGCGCAGATGGACCCGGATGCTGGATCATACGGTGCTGACCAGCGCAAACTCTGCAGCAACTGGCTGTATGAGCGGATCGATGTGAAGGATGTCAGAAAGGCATGGTGGAAAAAGGAACAGTTCGATGACAAGCATGATATCCGTGAGGGATACCAGCAGTGCAAATTCAAGTTCAAGGACCCAAAAGTCATGACAAGCGGTGCTGACCATATTTTCATGAGGCTTCCTGAAATGTATCTTGTGAAGGCGGAGGCTGCATGCCGTCGGGGCGACGATAACGATGCTCATGATATCCTCAATGAATTTATGTCCTACCGTATGGAAGGCTATGACTGTTCGGACAAGACCGGAACGCAGCTTGGAACGCTTACCACCGACGAGACCGGCTCTCTGCTTGAAGAAATCATACTGCAGAGAAGGATTGAATTGTGGGGTGAGGCAGGCAGAATGTACGACATCAAGCGTCTGCGCCAGGGATTCGTCCGCACCGAAGCGATGGGGTATCAGCCGGGTTGCATGCTCACGTCATTGCATACAAATGACCCTGAGTCATTTGACTGGGTCATGACCATTCCTCAGGCAGAGATTGACGCGAACCCTCTGATGGTGCAGAACCCCCTCGGAAGTTACGCGACAGCGAACGAGGGCGATGACCCCGCGCTCAACAAGGCCGAATAGTTTTACGAACTAAATCAGAAAAATATGAAAAGAACTAAATATCTTTTTCTTTCTGCCTGTGTGCTGGCGATAGTTTCATGCAGTCAGGACAACATCGGGGCTATCTTTCCGGGCAGTGATGACATCGCGTCTTTCGCTTCTGCAAAGACTGTGGACGAAGAAGTCTCTATGGATGCAATGGAGTACTACATTCCGCTGCGCAGACAGACAAATTCAGGTGAACAGACCGTGACTTTCGCAGCAGACCCGCTCAAAGGCCACATCAAAGTTCCTGCGACTTCCGTCACGTTTGCTGACGGGGAATATGAGACAAAAATCAAACTTGACATTACAGGTTGTGTGGTTGGCCAGAAAGACACTGTCGTGTTGGCACTTGCCGATGAAGTCTCAAGCGAAAATATCGGGTATAAAAAACATACTGCGGTTCTCGCGAGGGCTTACACCTGGGAGTCAATCGGCTTCGGCCAGTATATCGATTTGAATTTTGTCGGAGTGGTCATTGATGTGGAATTCAAGAAGGCTCAGGGTTTTGAACTTTACAGGGTTTACAATCCATATCCGAAAGAAATCCTTACCAATCCTGACATTATGGGTGATGACGTGTTCCCTGACAGCGGAGCCTGGGGTGTCGGAGGAGATGCCTGCGAATATATAGAATACAGCCTTGACAACGGTGTCATTCTCTGGAAAAACTACAGTACCACCATTGACTATGATGGAAACGGTTCGACAATCTACTGCATGAGATCTCCTAAGAGCGGTACGAGCGAGCAGTTCATTGATGGAAACAATCTGGTCATTCAGATTACGCCATTCCTTTATATCCCGGCTTTGGGCGGAGGTTTTGGCATTCAGGGTTCAAACTTCCTTTCTCTCCCTGGTGGCCCCGACCTTGAAGAATTTCTGTCCGGGGAATAAATCATTGATGTAACGTTAAAGTCTGTCATTTCGAAGTCTTGAAAGCGCATTCGGAATGACAGACTTTTTGGATAGTCTCTTTTGTTTATGCTTCAGACCTCGATGCTGCGGCGGAGGCTTTCGACGAGCCTGTCGATTTTGCGGAGTTCGTGAGGAATGTCGATGTGCTGCGGACAGTGCTCGACGCACTGGCGGCAGTTCACGCAACGGTTGGCCTGCGCATCCTTCAGCACATCCCTCTGGTATGAAATGAGATAGTTCCGGCGGGCTTTCCTGAACGCTTTCATTTCATCTCTGTTTTCCCCGTTTCCCGCTTCCTCTTTCGGCACGGCTTCTATATAACCTTCCTGCACACATTTGTTGTAATGCCTGAAGTTCCCGGGAATGTCCACTCCATAGGGGCATGGCATACAGTATTCACAGGCAGTACAAGGCACTGTGGGGTAGTCGTGTATGAGTTTCGCTGTTTTTTCGAGAAAATCCTTTTCTCCTTCATCCAGTCTGTTCAGGGGCGAGAAAGTCCTGAGGTTTTCTTCGAGATGTTCCTTGTAGGTCATGCCGCTCAGCACACAGAGGATGTTGTCCCAGCTTCCTGCAAAGCGGAATGCCCATGAGGCCGGTGTGGAATGAGGGTCTCTGCTGCTCAGCCTTTCACTGACATTGTCTGCCACATTGGCTAATTTTCCTCCGAGCAGAGGCTCCATCACGACTGTCTGTATGCCGGCTTTCTCCAACTGCTCATACATATAGCTTGCATTGCAGTTCCCCCTGTCAGCATAGTTCCAGTCCAAATAGTTCATCTGAATCTGGATGAAGTCCCAGTGATATTGCTCATGCGTGGCCAGCAGGCGGTCGAACATTTCCCTGTTTCCATGGAATGAATAGCCGAGGCGGACGATTTTCCCTTTCCTGCGCTCCTCCATGAGAAAATCCAGCACACCGTTGTCCACATATCTCTGACGGAAATTTTCCATGCTCGAACCGATAGCGTGCAGAAGATAGTAGTCTATGGTGTCGACTCCGAGTTCTTCAAAAGACCTGTGGTACATTGCTATGGCCGCTTCCCGGCTCCAGTCTCCGAAATTGGACAATTTGGTGGCAATGGTCCATTTCTCCCTCGGATGGCGTGCGAGGGCGATGCCTGTGGCTTTCTCGCTGTGCCCCCTGTGATAGACAGGGGCCGTGTCAAAGTAGTTCACTCCTCCGGCAATGGCTTCGTCAACAAGAGCATTCACTCTTTCCTGGTCTATGACTTCCGCTCCGTCTTCACCTTTTATGACTGGCCATCTCATGCATCCATAGCCTAAAAGACTTACGTCTGCACCGTTCATGGCATCTTTACGGAAAGTCATTTCCCCGTTTCCGCCCCTTTCTTCCGGCTTTCCGCCGTTCCCGCAGGCAGAAACAAGGGAGCCGACAACTCCTGAACCGACTCCTGCAGCCGCTACCGCCACCGCCGTGCCTGAACTTATTTTCAAAAATTCTCTACGTTCCATCTTATTCTACCTTTTGATATGTACTTCATAGCCATGTACCCGTATGGCTTTCACAGGTTTTGCAGGGCAGTTGTATTCGCAGGCTCCGCAGCCTATGCATCTTTCCTTGTTCACGACAGGAATCCTCGGCGAGTCATTTTCCTCAGGATTCCTGCGGACCATACGGATTGCTCCGGCAGGGCAATGCCTCGCGCAGTTGCCACAGTCAGCCAATCCGTTATATGCAATGCAGCTGTCGAATTCCACCTGTGCATACCCTATGCTGACTGCAGTCTTTTCCTCCTTGCTTACCGGCAGTATCGCACCGGTCGGGCATATGGTGGAGCATTTGTTACATTCAGGACGGCAATAGCCTCTGCTGTAATTCATTTCCGGCTGCATGAGGAATTTTCCCTCCCTGGATGGTTGCAGCACATTGTTCGGGCAGGATGCCACGCAAAGCTGGCAGGCGATGCAATGGTCTGAAAAATGTCTCAGGCTATGTGCCCCGGCAGGTTTCAGCGGTGTAGCCATATTCCCGTCGGCGGCTGATTCCGGGTTTACGCCGTCTGCAGACTTTCCGCCGAACTGTCCGCGATGCCCTTCTGCCATGATCCTGTCTGACAGCCCCATGCCGGCAAGTGCGACGGCGCCGGCCGACAGTGCGCTTCTCTTCAGGAATTCGCGTCTTCCGCTGTCAGCGGTTTCAGGGGACTTCTTGTACCTGAACTCATATCGTATCGCACCGAAACTACATTCATCAAGGCAGTCCATGCATACCACGCAGCGGCTGTAGTCAATCTTCTTGTTGTGCGAATCTATGCATGATGACTTGCATACCTTCTCGCAGGAGTGGCAGTTGCGGCATTTCTCCAAATCAATCGTAGGAGCGAACAGGCTGTAACGGGACAGTATGCTCAGAACCGAACCTACGGGACAGATGCTGTTGCACCAGATTCTTCCCCACTTCCATGAGAGGAAACCGAGCAGGGACACCGTCGCAATTGCCGCTGCAAGCGAGGCAATGCTTTTGAACCACACCTCCGAGGTATAGAACGTATAGCTCTCGAAATGGGATTCTATGCCGGCGAACAGATTGTTTCCCCATCTGTAAATAGGAGCGAAAAGTTCGCTGGCAATCCTTCCGTACGCACTGTATGGCTCGATCAGTGCCGCAATCGAAATCACTCCTAAGGAGCATCCGGCGATGAACAGCACCAGCATGCTGTATCGCAGCCAGTTCAGGGCCTTTCTGTGTTTGAACCTGCGGCGGGCTTTTTTTGATGTCCTGCCGTGAAACCAGGAGATTATGTCCTGGAATACCCCTAAAGGACAGATGACAGAGCAATAGACTCTGCCGAACACCAAGGTTATGATGGCGATGACAGCGACTGTGATGAACGATAAAGAGAGGACCGCCGGGAAAAACTGGACTTTGGCCATCCAGCCGAGCCAATGGTGCAGTACACCGCTCAAATCCAGAAACAGCAAGGTTATTCCTGTGAAGAACAATGCCGCCAGCGCAATTCTGATTTTTCTTGCCAAATTGTGCGTTTTTGCCATATTGTGCGAATTTTCTCGCACAAAAATAGCAATTTTCCTGTAATCCTCTCTTCGAATATCGCCTGGAAACTGACTGAAAAGTCTGCCCGGTCAAGATGACGGTAACAAGACTTTCAGTCACCCTCTTATTCCGTGCGGGTCACTATTTCCAACAGGTTGGCGACAATTTCAGTCGAGTATTTCTCGACGTTTTCGCTGGTTGTGTACTTGCTGGTGCGTAGCCTGCCCAGGACTCTGACCCATGCGCCTTTAGTAATCTTCGAGAAGTCGGCGATATTCTCGCCTTCCCACGCCTCCACGTTATGCCATGTGGTTTCCACCAAGTTCTCCCCGCTCTTGTTGCGTGCGACTCTGGTGGTGGCTACGGACAGGTGAATCACCTGTCTTTCTCCGGCTTTCTGAATTTTGACGAATCCTACGTTTCCGAGGATTTCCACTTTGTTGATAGTTTCCATCTTACTTGATTTTGAATGTTGATGACTTGCGGTCCTTTCCGGAAACAGGACCTGCCGGAGAGATCATAAGACGTCATATCCTGACCGGCATCGCAAAGTACAGACGATGGTTTTACAAAAACAACAGTTACGGCTTCATCGGGGCTGATAAATTTATGAATCGGAAACTTTTTTCTTTTTTGGAAAGTTTTCATGCGGATTTAGCGGTTTGTTTTTCTTTTTTGGAAATAGAAAAGTTCAGAAAAAGTTTGTCGAAAGAGAAAATATGTTTTTGGGAAAATCCGTGTTTCGCCACCGTATGCCGGTTTCTACCTGACAATTTCCTGATTTCAGTAAAACAGCATGGAGAAATCGCGAATTCGTTGGATTTAATGACGGCATTGTCCATATTTGCCGCTAATCGAAAATGAAAGGCGGCGGGGTGTTTAAAGAGAAGGAGGCAGGATATGTCTTATAAGCAGCTGGGGCAGGCTATGTCCTACGGGATGAATGATGGGGAGAAACATTGTCTTGAATGTGGGGATCTGATGCCGTACGGGAGACCGGACAAGACTTTCTGCAGCATAAAGTGCAAGAACAGACATTATTATGAGCATCATGCGAACGGGCGTTTTACGAGGACCCGTGTCGATGCGATCCTTGCCAGGAACTATTCTCTGTTGCTTGAACTTGTTGAGGATAATGTGGAAAGCATGGATTTACAGACGCTGACGATGAAGGGTTTCAAGCCGGAATACCTGACCTATCACAAGTCTGGCCGTTACTATTCGGAATGTGCCTGCTTCGACATACGCTACAGGCAGACCCGCATGAGAGTCTATGGCCTGGAAAAGTTGTGAGGGTAAAGTCAAAATAAATTTTGTCTTTGCGACCGTCTTTCACTATTTTTGTAGGATTAAGTGAGTCAGTGAGAAATTATTGTTATATGAAAAAATACATTGTCACAGCAGCCGTGATGCTGCCCCTTATCGTTTCTTGTAAAATGGAAAACCCGCTTTTGACTGAATCGGCACTGCCTTTCGGTGCGCCTCAGTTTGACAAAATCAAAAATGAGCATTATCTGCCTGCATTCGAGCAGGGCATAAAGGAGATGAGAGAGGAAATCGACGCAATAGCGTCCAATCCCGAGGCTCCGGACTTTGAGAACACAATCGAGGCTATGGAATATGCCGGAGAAACTCTCGACAGGGTCTCTTCCATATTCTTCAACCTCATGGAAGCCGATGTGAATGAGGAAATGCAGCAGATTGCGGAACAGGTGTCTCCGAAACTGACTGAAATTTCCCTGTACGTGAATCTGAACGAGAAACTTTTCGAGCGAGTTAAGGCCGTATATGATGCCAAAGACAGTCTCGGTCTCGAAAAAGACCAGCTCAGGCTGTTGGAGAACACCTATGAATCCTTCGTGCGCAACGGAGCCAACCTCAAGGGAGAGGACAAGGAGGAATTCAGCCGGGTGTCGGAAGAACTGTCCCTCACCTCCCTCGCTTTCAGCAAGAACCTTTTAGCTGCCAACAATGCCTTCACGCTTCAGATTGCCGACAGTGCAGATCTGGCAGGGTTGCCTGCGTACGTGGTCGAGGCTGCCGCTGCGACTGCCGCCGAGAAATCCATGGACGGCTGGGTGTTCACTCTTGACTATCCGAGCTATTCGCCTTTCATGAAATACTGCGATTCCCGTGAACTCCGCCGTCAGATGTATGTGGCCTATAATTCCCGGGCGGTTTCGGGGGAATACTCCAACCAGGACAATATAAAGAAACTTGTAGATCTGCGTATCAGAAAGGCCAATCTGCTCGGCTATGGGACATACGCGGATTATGCGCTCGAAGACCGTATGGCAAAGGATACAAAGACGGTCAATGATTTCCTCGCGGAACTCGTGGAACCGTCACTTCCATACGCTAAGGCTGATGTTCGCAAAGTCACAGAATATGCCCGCAAGAACGGTTTTGATTCGGACAGGCTCATGCCATGGGACTTCTCCTACTGGTCGGAAAAACTCCAGAAAGCCGAGTATGACCTCAGCGAGGAGATTCTGAAGCCATATTTCAAACTGGAGAACTGCATAGACGCGGTGTTCTCGCTCGCTCACCGGCTTTATGGAATCGATTTCGTGGAAAGGAAAGACATCCCCGGTTACCATAAAGACGTGAGGGTATATGAAGTTACGGACGGGAACGGAGAGCATCTGGCATTGTTCTATGCGGACTTTTTCCCTCGCGCGAGCAAAAGAGGCGGTGCCTGGATGACCGAATTCCGTGGCCAGAGCATACGCAACGGTGTGGAACGCAGGCCTTTCATAAGCATAGTCACCAATTTCAGCAAGCCTACGGCT
>CABQAB010000074.1 GCA_902461985.1 uncultured Bacteroidales bacterium
AACGGCACTGACGACCCCGTGTCCTTAGCCCTTGCCACCTTGCTGAAAGTGGCAATCATGCACCGCGTCACCGACACCTACGGTCCCATTCCGTATTCCGCCCTCGAAGGCAATGACGAAATCTATGTGGGTTACGACACACAGGAGCAGGTCTATATGAAAATGTTCGAGGAACTGGACTATGTGATAGAGATACTTAAAGACAATGTCACTCTCGGCACCGATGCCTGGAGCAACTATGATTCCGTCTACTACGGGGACATCTCCAAGTGGGCTAAATATGCCGCCTCCCTCAAACTCAGAATGGCAATGCGTCTAAGTTATGTCAAACCTGACCTTGCCCGCGAAAAGGCTGTAGAGGCGATTGCATCCGGACTCATTTCGTCCAATGCCGAAAATGCCGCCATGCACGCTACGGAGAACCGTATGACGCTCATCTACAACGACTGGGAGGACCACCGTGTGGGGCGCGACCTGATAAACTATATGAACGGTTATGAAGATCCACGCCGTGCAAAAATGTTCACCATGGTCCAGGTGGGTTCCGGAAACAACAGACATCAGGGTTACAATGGAGTGCCTATCGGTATGAGGACGACCTTGCACGAATCCATAGTCAAGAGTTTTTCCAATATGATTGTAACCTCTGACACCCCTTACATGTGGTTCTGTGCAGCCGAATCGGCATTTCTCCGTGCCGAATACGAACTCCGCTGGGGTTCGGAGACAAGTGCGGCGGAGTGGTATAAGAAAGGCATAGAACTCTCATTCGAGGAAAGGGGAGCGACCGGTGCCGCCGAGTATGCGGCTGACGGTTCTAAAGTTCCTGAAGGGGGCAAATCCGACATTACCATAGCATGGCAGCCGGGCAGTTTCGAGCGCAACCTCGAACGTCTCATCACCCAGAAATGGATTGCAATCTTCCCTCTCGGAAATGAAGGCTGGTGCGAGCGCCGCAGGACCGGCTATCCCAAACTCTATCCGGTGGAGGACGACTTGAGCGGAGGTACTGTGGATGTCAACGAGGGAGCATGCCGCCTGACTTATCCGGTTGAGGAATATGCTCTCAACAGGGCAAATCTCGATGCCGCAATCGTGATGCTCAACGGCGAAACCCCGCAGGGATCCGGATTTTCTGGCGACATCATGGGCACGAAACTCTGGTGGGACTGCAAAGTGTGGTTATAATGACCAATCTGCTGCGTTGTCTGCGGAACAGGAAGTCGGTCACAACCGACAAGGTTGCTCCCTCGTTCCTGTCCTTGACGCCTTGCATCTCGGTCATTCTAACACACACTTGATGTTACCTTGTCGTCTGATGTTACCTTGTCATCTTGAGCGCATCCTTCTCTTTTTGAGCGCAAACTTGTCATCTTGAGCGCAGCCGAAAGATCTAACCCCAAAATGTAAACAACAAAATGATGAAACATAAAATACTAACAGCACGGACAATCCTGACAGCGGAACTGTCATTTCGACCAAGCCCTAAGGGCGCGTGGAGAAATCTGGTCCTTTGCTCTCTCATTCTGCTCTCCTGTTCAAAATGGACCGAGCCTGAACCTTTCACACCGCCGCAATGCGGGCCTACAGACTGACCTACCACAACACGGTCTATGTCCGCCTGAACAATTCTCCGGACGGGTTCACCTCCGAGAAAGACTACATGCGCTGCCTGCCGGACTCCGTGGACATAGTCACCCTGACCAACGCAGACCGTCTCTCTGACTACGACATCGCGGACCTGCCTCTCATGAAGTCCCTTGGCATCAAGGTCTTGTATCTCATAGACTGGTCCGCCCGCTCCGGTGAACTCTCCGCGGAGGGAGCATTGGACGCGTATCTGCAGAAGACCATCGAAACGGTCTCCCGTCACGGACTTGACGGCTGGGCAATACATGGCGTGTACAAATACGGCGACTCTGTCGCCGCTTCAGCCGGCAAGAAAATCCTCGCCCGCCTGACGGAAGTCAGAACCGAGGGACAGCTGGTGGTTTTTGAAGGCGACCCGCTCTTCTTTTCAGATGAAAGGGACCGCCGCAAACTGGACTATGTGGTGCTCAACACTGAGGACAAAAAGACAGTCTCCGAAGTCACCCTCGCAGCCACCGCAGCCGTGCGTGCCGGAGTCCGTGCCCGCAACCTGCTCATTTCAGCCCGTTCTGCGGCAGTCCTGGCGGATATGGAGCAGAACGAGTATGAAGCCCTGACCTCAGTTGCGGACATTGTACTGAACAATTCCTACGGAGGCATAGGCGTCTATGACCTCGCGGATGACTATTCGTCCGGCGACGGCAACTACGCCCTCACCCGCCGTACCATCTCCATCCTCAATCCCGTAAAGTAGTATGGCATGAAACAGAAAATATACATAATACTTACATTTGCAGTGCTCGTGGCGGGATGCCGCAAGAGCGAAGAATACCTCTTCGACAACCTCGTCTATATCAACGTGGCCGAGACCAAGGCCGCCTGTACTGCCACCGTGGGCAAAAAAGTCCCGGAAAAAGACTTCGAGCTCCACGCCAAACTCGTCTACCCTTCAGAGGAAAACGTCACGCTCAGAATAGAAGTGGCACCTGAAAAAGTAGCCGCATACAACTCGGCTAACGGTACCTCATTGGAAATGCTTGATGACGCTTATTTCGACTTCGAGGGCGGTGACTTCACCATAGAAGCCGGCAGGACCGCTTCGGAAGTGGCTGTGCTCCACCTCAAGAACCTCATGGGCGAAGGCGAAAAACAGCAGGGAGCGCTTCCGGAAGACTGCGTCTATCTCCTCCCCGTGACCATAGCTGACGCCTCCATAGGCAGACTGGAAGAATCAGCCACGGTCTACTACCTCGTGAAGCGTTCTTCCAACATCACCACCGCAGCCCTTCTTGAGGAAGGCAACTGGATAAACTTCCCGACTCTGGACCTGTACTCCGACAACTCGATGGCGTTCAACAATCTCACGGCTGTCACCTTCGAGGCTTTCGTCTATTTTGACAAATTCATATCGTCAATGCAGACACCTGCAGGGGCGACGCAGGTGGTGAACATCTCCTCCATCATGGGCAAGGAGCAGTATTTCCTTCTGCGTGTGGGGGACGTCGCCTTCCAGCGTCAGCAGATTCAGTTCCTCGGCCAGACTCCGGGTGCCAATTTCGGGAAAATGCCGCGCCAGGATGCAAGGAAAAATCTGGAGACTGGCCGCTGGTATCATATAGCCTGCACTTTTGACCAGGAAAGCTCCCGTGCATTCATTTATCTGGACGGCGAACTCCATGCCGAGGCCAAATCAGCCGCAGCCCCAGCGGATGCTTACATCAACCTTGCCGAAAGGGCATACTACGATATGTGGATGAATATGTCTGAGGAAGACAAGGCCGCCAACGAAAGCAAATACTCCAAACTAAACGAAGCCTATCAGTTCTTCATCGGGAAGTCCTACGATGACTACCGTCCTTTGAACGGAAAAATCGCGGAGGTCCGTGTCTGGTCAGTCGCCCGCACACAGCAGGAAATCCGGGACAATATGTTCGGAATAAAGGACCCGGAAACGCTTCCTGAACTCATAGGCTACTGGAAATTCGATGACGGCTCCGGCAATGTCATCCATGACTATTCCCGGTACGCCAACCACGGAGTCGCCGAAAAAGACCTCACCTGGCCTGCGGGCATCGAGATTGTCAGATCCAACTGATGTCGTCCTGACCACACCCTCCGGGCGCGTAAAAAATCCGAGAACCAAAATTCATCATAAACATTTTAAAACCACAAAAAATGAAAACCAAACAATTATTCTCAATTCTTGCAGCCGCGGCTTTCCTGTTCGCTGCCTGCGAAAAGCCTGAACCTCCTGTCACTGGCGGAGATGACGACAATAATCCTCCTGTAGAAGAAACCAAATTCGTTGCCGGAACATTGGTGGCAAACGCCAACCTCACAGGGGTGACCCTCCGTGCCGGCTCCGAGGAGACCAAGAGCCTGGCCTTCGTTTTTGAAACGGACTCTGAAGTCAAGGAAGAGCGCACTGTCACCTTGGCAATCGACGAGACTCTCGCGGACGGGAAGACGCTTCTCCCTGAGGCAAACTACGAGTTTGCAACGGAGTTCTCGGTTGCAGCCGGTGCGGACAAATCCCCTGCACAGACCATAGTTTTCAAGGCGGCAGGTCTCGAAGCAGGCTCCTATATCCTTCCGATTGTTGAGGTCGTGCCTGAGGGTGAAACTGCATCGGAGCCTCTCGTCTATGAAGTCACGGTCCGTGTCCCTACCGAAATTTTAGCCCCTCTGACCGAAAACCGCAAATTCGTGCTGTATGTCGATACGGACGTATATGATCCGAGAATCGCTACTAACGTGATTCTGAAGGACATGATGAATGAAGAAAGTAAGGAATACCTGGGCTGGATAGTGAACCTTCGTCCTGCATACGTCAAGAACGAAGGCGGACGCGCAGTCCTGACTTTGGGAGAGCGTCTTGCCGAGTCTTTCGCAGACGCCCAGAGATTCCTTCTCCCCATCCAGGACAAAGGCAGCAAACTTTGCCTCACCATCGAAGGCGGCAACAGCGGTCTCGGTTTTTCCAATATGACCGAGGAACAGATTGATGACTTCGTGGCCCAGGTCTATCGTCTCGTCTATTCCAACGATCTTGACGGTGTCAATCTCTGGGACAGGGGAGCAAGCTACGACAAGGCTGCCGGCAACGGTCTGCCTGAAGTGAACACCACTTCCTATCCTCTCCTTATCAAGAAACTCCGCGAGTCTCTCGGTTCATCCAAACTCATTACCGTGGTTGACGACGGCGAGCCTACTGCATCCTTCTACGACAAGGCTCTCTGCGGTGACATTGAAGTGGGAGGACTGATCGACTATGCGTGGAACGGCCACTATGACCCGTCCGAGGGCCCTGTGCTTGTAGACCCTTATCATCCTGAACATGAACTGGTTTCCAAGGAATACACCCACAAGCCGATTCTCGGTCTCGACCCTTCGAGATATGGCGGTATCACTTACAGCAAATATGGCGGAAGTGAAGCCCTGTTGGTGGATGATTTCTTCATGAATCTAAAAGGGTATGTCGATGCCGGCAACAGACAAAGTGATTTCTTCGTTCTCCTTGAAGTCATATCAAGTGACAGAGATGAATACGAGCAAAGCTGGGAGATGGGAATCTCGATACCTTTCTTGGCTTTGTCCGATTTTGCTGATATGGTCATGGGTGATTCAATAATCAGAGAGGTGTATTATCTGGATGAAAATGGAGAGGAACAGCATATGGATATGTACAACAAATGGAAATGGGGTTGGCTTACCGATGAAAACTTCGAAATCACCGGTACCCTGATGCATGCTGGTCTCACTATCCTCGAAAAGTAAGCGTAATTGACAATCCCGGTCCGATGCCGCCCCGGAATCAGACTCCGCCCGGCATCAGCCCGTAAACCCCAAGCCCCGGATGCTCCGCACCCGGGGCTTTTCGTATGTCATCTTGAGCGAGCGAAGCGAGTCGAAAGATCTAAAACTTAAACTTTCAGAATCTGCTTTTTCCATAAAGGATTTCTCAAATCTTAAACCCCTCGAATTCGAGGGGTTTAGGAATGCTTGCCTGTCCTGTGGTATCCATCCCTTCAAAATTCAAAGTGGTCGAATTTGACCACTTTAGAAGAAGTGCAGGGTTGCCATCTTTCGTACTTAGTGCTTCTGAATGGATTGAAAGTACAAACCTATTCAATCGAGTCTCGTGTTCTATCAATTTATCATCAACCCTTTTTTCTATTTCCCGAAGACGATTGTTGATTGAATATCCTCTCAATAAATACTCTTTCAGCACTTGATTTGCCCACTGTCTGAATTGAGTGCCTAAGGCAGATTTGACTCTATAGCCGACGGATATAATAACATCCAGATTATAATAATCAACACGGTATGTTTTGCCATCGGAAGCAGTGTAGGCAAATTTTGCCCAAACTGCTTCTTTTGTGAGTTCCCCTTCCTTGAAAATGTTTCTGATAAGAGTCTTCCGTCGTTCTTAAGTCCACAAAGTTTCTTCTTTCCAGTCACGATTAAACCCCATCGCCGCTATATCTATTGATGGGAAATCTGCTAACAGTTCCGAAAGTTTTTTGTTGAAGTTGTTGTTGGGAGAAACCGAAGAGAGAAAGTACCGGATTATACACAGGCGATAGTAGATTCGTTTCTTATCAATTTTTGAGGTGTCAATCCATGCGTTTTTAGTCTTTTTCGGTTCAGCAGGATTCAGCATAAAATCTCTGTTCCATACTCTCGCATGGTGACAACACATATTGCGGAGGTTGGTAAGTATCGTCAGCCACGAGACAAAAACCTGTGGTTTCAGACCGAAATAATCTGCAATCCGCTTCATTAGTTGGTTGCTGGCTATATTGGAATAGATGTAGTTCAAATTACCGAAGGACAACACTTCCGTTATCATCCATGCAGGAGGGTAGTCTTCAATATAATTTTGTCGAAAATCTTCAATGTAATCTTCCTTGCTTGAAGCTAATTCCTTTTCTATAAGTGTCAAAGTTTGGTTAAACTTTTCCTGATTGGCAAAAAATTCCGGTTTGGTTATCCAAAACTTCTCTTCCAACTCTTGGCAACCGACATTTGCCAATACACTGCGAATGGCTACTTCTATTTTCTCTATTTCGTTGAAAAGGAGAATACGTAGTTTCTTGTCAAAGCGATAGAGCGTCAAGACTTGTTCGAAGGTAGTTCCCTCTTTTAGTACCAGATCTCTTTTGGGGCTTTTATAAAAGGGATGGATGTAAGCAGAAAGACGATGATAGCCGATATTCATCAGATAATTTTCCACTTTATGCTCATCTTTCATGAGCATACCCCTTGATTTTAGTACTTGAACTATCTGTTCCGGAGAAGAATATGGTTTGGCGAAACTTGTTTTCATATAATAAAAAACGACCCGCCGATTTGAGCATTGTAAAGAGGCTTGGCGGGTTCTAATGGTACAAAGATGGTAAAATTGTTTAGAATAACCAAATAATCTGTGATATAATCACTCGAAAAACTTGAAACACAGATTAAAGTAGGATTCTATGCGGCCTGCACTACTGCATGTCGGCCCAGGAGTCGTAGATGCAGGCAGAGTCGAGGCACCAGCCGCCGCCGAGGAGGACATATTCCAGTGAAGCGGTGAAGATGTGTCCCTTGGAGCACTGCCAGCGGTACATTTTGCCTTTTGTCCGAATTTTAGCTCCGGACGTTACCCCAGACATGTCGGCATTTTCCGCGGCATCCGAAACAATAGCATCCTGAGCGTTCACAGCATCCGAAGTTACCATAGCATCTGAAGTCTCGGCTGGCCCGAGGAATCTGCCGCCCCTGAAGGCTGCGGCCTGCTGAATCTCTTCGTCAGTCAGTTCATATATTGACTTGGACTCGTCCCAGCCGTGGTCGAGATGTTTCAGTTCTCCTTTTTCGCGGGCTTTTCCTGCGTTTTTTTCGTAGGCGGCAGGCCTTACGTCATCCCAGGAACGTATGGAACAATAGTCCTCCTCGGAGCCGAAATAGGCTTTTAGTTTCTCCGGGTCATTCTTTGCCCAATACTGTGTGCCTAATTTCGGGTCAAGTGTATATCTGCAGAGGAACTTCTTGACAAGAGGCTTCGGAGCAAGAGGCGAGAGTGAGAAGAACCATGGAAGCGAGGCTCTGAGACGTTTGAAATAGTCTTCGAGAGGGAGGTTTTCCCTGAAATGGAGTATGTCCTCCAGCCTGTCCGAATCCTCATACCACATGCCGTGGAAATTCTTGAGCGCGAACCAGTTGGCTTCAAATACATCTTCAGGACAGCCTAATCCTATGGTGCAGAGCAGACGCTTCTCGAATTCGTAATTGGTCATGCGGTACTGCTCTCCGCTGCCAATGTTGTAGAAATTGTTCCAGAAAGATTCCGGCACCCAGTCCTCGCAGACATTTGCAAGCAGACGTCCGGAGTCCTCTATGGTCGTCCATTCCAATACACCTCCTACGGGCACATGAAAAGCCGTCGGGCCGATAGCCCCGAACAGGTGCGGATAAAGTATGCCTGACTGGCGCAGACTGACCCAGTGAGGCAGTCCGGCATCGACAATCGCCTTTTCTGCACGGCACTTAGACACCGAGTACATGTCAAAACGGCTTGCCCTTACCGGATCTCCGCAACGCCCCCAATGGTAGGGGGTGAGTCTGTCACCAAGCTGGGCAACAGAACCTATATACACGACTCTTACTCTGGAAGGGTCTTTCTGTGCGAGTACTGCCTTGGCGATATTCTCCGCAGAACTGACATTCACTTTCAGGGTCTTTTCCGGATAATAATCCGCCGCCGGAGACACCATGCCGCCGACGTGAAGCACATAGTCCGCACCTGTAACTCCTTTCAGCACATCGTCATACCGGAGCAGGTCTCCCCAGACTATCTCCACGGAATCATCATCAATATAATCTTCGAGGAGCTTGCGGTTTTTCCTGCTGTCCCTTGCGAGTACTCTGATGTTGAATCTGTCTTTGCGGGCATATAGTTCCTTGAAACCGGCGAAGCCCATATTTCCGGTCGCTCCCGTGAGGAATACTGTCTTTTTCATAAGTGTCTGATTATTTTAGCCATGACTCCGGGTTCTGCGGAG
>CABQAB010000075.1 GCA_902461985.1 uncultured Bacteroidales bacterium
GGGCGTTGAAGAAGCGTCATAAGGCGACGAAGCCGCAGCGGACCTGAATATTTTCCTTCCGCATGAATCTACCGCCGCAGAAAACAGTACTGAACCGCTATGCTCAGGATAGAACACACATTCCGGCACCCGGCTTCCCGACGAGGCCAAACTGATTGAATCCCTCAGCCCATGACATTCCCCAATATGCCTCCATGACTTGTCAGGAAGCGGATAATAGAGAAAAAAATCTGTGAGCGAAAATTTTTTCCTGTCAATGACAATGGGAATACTGACAGAGGAGGAATATCGCATCCCGTTGATACACAAATGTTTAAGTTCCAAGGCATATTCCCTCGTCAACGAATCCTTCGATTCCGAGATAAGGGCGTCACAGATTTTGGCCGCGCCCCCGAAACTGTACGATTCCCACAACGAATCAGCCAGAGCAAGTTTCTGGGAGTCAGTCATTCCGGACATTCTCGACTCCGCACAGTTGATAGAGACAGGGGATTCTATCTTGTCAGGTATGACAGACAACTGCGGAGATTTCACCTGCGCTCCTGTATGGGGAGCACAGAAAACCAGCGCAGACAACAATAAAAATATATTCAGTCTGTTCAGTCCCATGTCTAAAAAGCATCTGGCCAGGATTCCAAATCCCATACCGAAATACTTACGGACGGCAAAAATACATCATCTTTCCTATTTAATCAACAAATATCAACGGTATATGGGAGAGGAAAACACGGGAAAAATACGGATATACGAAAAAAAATAGTAAATTTGCGCCTTATTGTCTGCTCCACAAACCGTCCTGTATGCGGAACCGGCACAGATTTATGAGAATAAATATTAATTAAAAAACAATAACTGTTATGCAAAGTAAAGGTCTCATCAGATTCACAGCAATCTGCCTTGCGCTTGCGTGCCTTTGGCAGCTTTCCTTTTCTGTCGTAACCAGAATCCAGGAGAACAAAGCCGGCAAATATGCGGAAAAAGCGGTAAGCGAATTGCTTGAAAGCTCTGAATTCAAGACTGTTGCAGAGGGAGACAAAGCCTTTTATGTAGACTCCATCACAAAGGTCGCAAACAGAAGGTATCTCGACTCTGTTTCAGCAGAAAAAGTGTACTTCGGCTACACTTACAAAGACGTAAAAGTCAAAGACATCAACCTCGGACTTGACCTCAAGGGAGGTATGAACGTGATGCTTCAGGTCCAGCTTGAAGACCTCGTCAAGGCTCTTTCCGACAACAGCACCGACCCGCAGTTCCTCGCAGCAATCGACAGCGCGAAGGTGCGCGGCGTGAAGTCAAGGGACAATTTCATCACCCTCTTCGGCAAGGCTTGGCAGGAAACGGCAGGCGGACGTCCTCTCGCGGAGATTTTCAACACTCTCGACCTCAAGGACAAGATTACGCGCCAGTCTACCGACGCCGAAGTCCTCGCAGTAATCGAAGCCGAGTCTGAAAGCGCAATCTCAAACTCTTTCAATGTCCTGAGAAACCGTATCGACCGTTTCGGTGTCACACAGCCTAACATCCAGAAGCTCGGCAACACCGGACGTATCCTTGTGGAACTCCCTGGCGTAAAAGAACCTGAGCGTGTCAGAAAGCTCCTTCAGGGAACAGCGTCTCTCGAATTCTGGACAACTTTCCAGTTCTCCGAAATCGAGCCGTTCCTCAACGAGGCCAACAGCAGACTTGCAGAAATCCTCGCCATTGCAGAGCCTGAGACTGCCGAGGCCGCTACCGAAAACCAGAGCGGAGACGATCTTATCGAAGATGAAATCTCTGCAGCAAACACCCAGGACAAGGATGCCGAGACATTCCGCAAGGAAAACCCTCTCTTCTCTGTTCTCCGTCCTTCAGGATACAGCACAAACGCCTGCATCGGTTTCGCAAGCCACGCTGACACGGCTCTCGTGAACAAATACCTCGCAATGCCGCAGATCAAGGAAATCTTCCCTAAGGAATTCGAGGCAATGTGGACAGTGAAGCCTTCAGACCAGATTCCGGGCGGCAACTATTTCGAACTCGTTGCCATCAAGAACCGCAACAACAAGGCTCCTCTTGACGGTGAAGTAGTGACAGAGGCCCGCGTACAGTACGGCGAAGGAGGCTCGCATCCGGAGGTTTCAATGTCAATGAACAAGGACGGCGCACAGACCTGGGCACATCTGACCAAAGACAACATCGGACGTCAGGTTGCGATTGTACTCGACGGAATGGTATATTCCTACCCTACCGTACAGAGCGAAATTTCCGGAGGTTCGTCACAGATTACAGGAAACTTCACGCTCGAAGAGGCTGAAGACCTTGCAAACGTCCTCAAATCAGGTAAGCTCCCTGCACCTGCAACCATCATTCAGGAACAGGTCGTAGGTCCTTCCCTCGGTGCCGAGTCAATCAATGCAGGTCTCATCTCATTCATCATCGCATTCGTTCTCGTCCTGATTTACATGATTCTGTTCTATCAGGGAGCAGGTGTCATCGCGGACATTGCACTTATCTGCAACGTGCTTCTCCTCTTCGGAACACTTGTTTCATTCGGAGCAGTCCTCACGCTTCCGGGCATCGCAGGTCTCGTCCTCACTCTCGGTATGGCGGTGGATGCCAACGTGATCATATATGAAAGGGTGAAAGAGGAACTCCGTGCCGGGAAAGGCTTCGGCAAAGCAGTCGCAGACGGTTACAAGAACGCATACTCTGCAATCATTGACGGTCAGGTGACTACAGCCCTCACTGGTGTCGTCCTCTTCATCTTCGGCTCAGGCCCTGTCAAAGGTTTCGCCACCACTTTGATTATCGGTATCATAACTTCCGTCCTCACGTCAATCTTCATCACCCGTATCATCATCGATGACAGGATTGCAAAGGGCAAGACAGTCGCTTTCGACAACAAGCTTACAAGAAACTTCCTGCAGAACACTCATGTGGATTTCCTCGGCAAGAGAAAAATCACCTACATCGTTTCTGGTGTGCTCATCCTCATCTCCATCCTGTCCATCAGCATCAAAGGCTTCACCTATGGTGTCGATTTCACGGGAGGACGTACTTATGTGGTAAGATTTGACAACGATGTGACCGCTGAAGAAATCCGTTCTGCCGTTACGACTGCATTCAACGAGGCAGCCGCACAGGACGAGACCGTAAGCAACGCAGCAGCGGAGGTAAAACAGTTCGGCGGCAACAGCCAGATGAAGATCACTACGACATACAAGATCGACCAGGAGTCTTCTGACGTTGATGCAGAAGTAGAAAGCATACTCCACAACGCATTGAAAGGCTATTTCACCAACGAACTTTCTCTTTCTGAGTTCACTTCCACGGACAGCAACCCTAACGGTATCGTAAGTTCCGACAAGGTCGGTCCTACAATCGCGAACGACATGAAACGCGACGCAATCATCGCCGTAATCATAGCCCTCTTCGTAATCTTCGCATACATCGCCATACGATTCAAGAACTGGACTTGGGGTCTCGGAGGTGTCACGTCACTTGCCCACACAGCAATCATCGTAATCGGATTCTTCTCGCTCTTCAGCGGCATACTTCCGTTTACACTTGACGTGGACCAGACCTTCATCGCCGCAATCCTTACTATCATCGGTTACGCAATCAACGATAACGTGGTCATCTTCGACCGTATCCGTGAATACAAGACCGATCATCCTAAGGCATTGCTCAAGGACAATGTGAACAGCGCACTCAACAGCACGCTTTCACGTACGATGAACACCTCACTCACCACTTTGGTGACAATGATTGCAATCGCAATTTTCGGAGGCGAAGTCATCAGGGGTCTCGCAGTAGCACTTATTCTCGGTATTATCATCGGTACATACGCTTCTATCTTCATCGGTACTCCGGTGATGTATGACGTAGTTTCCGCAGTTGAGAAAAGAAAAGCGGCAAAGGCTGCACGCAAATAGCGGCGACAGATAATTTCAGAAAGGCGGCCTAAGGTCTGATGACTTGGGCCGCCTTTTTTGTACAGCATTAAGGCCGGGGCAAAGGAGAGTTCTATCAGCAAAATTTATTACCTTTGTGTCCTTTATCCCAAAACATAATCAGCATGTCCTTCGTACATCTTCACGTCCATACCCAGTACTCCATACTTGACGGTCTCTCGTCCACCAAAGGCCTGTTCGCAAAAGCCGCTTCCCTCGGAATGCCCGCAGTCGCCATAACGGACCACGGAAACATGTACGGAGTCAAGGAGTTCATAAAAGCCTCGAAAGACTTCCCTGACGTGAAGCCGATAATAGGCTGCGAGGTGTATGTGACCCAGCACTACGACCACCTGCTCAAAGACAAGGACCACAGGTCCTACTACCACCTCATCCTGCTTGCCAAAAACGAGCGGGGCTACAAGAACCTGCTTAAAATCGTGTCAGAGGGTCATGTGAACGGAATGTACTACAAGCCGAGAGTCTCCCACGAAGTGATAGCGAAATACCACGAGGACCTGATCTGCTGCTCCGCCTGTCTCGCAGGAGAAATTCCGAGAAAAATCGTTGCCGGGGACATGAAAGGGGCGGAAGAGTCCATAATGTGGTTCAAGAACCTTTTCGGGGAGGACTACTATCTCGAAGTACAGCTCCATAAGACAGAAGTACAGGGACTGACCGGAAATGCCTACGACAAAGTCTGGGAAGTGTACAACAACCAGCTGATTTCCAATGAGGGAATATTCGCCCTTGCGGAAAAAACAGGAGTGAAGGTCATCGCCACCAATGACGTCCACTTCATAGACAAGGAGGACGGCCCTGCGCACGACAGGCTTATATGCCTGACCACCAACGCCTACATCGACGACCCTGACAGGCTTCACTACACCCAGCAGGAGTATATGAAGAGCGAGGAGGAAATGGCGGCCCTTTTCCCCGGACACCCGGAAGTGATAAGCAACACATTGGAAGTCTGCGACAAGATTGAGATATACAAAATAGACAAAGACCCTATCCTGCCTAAATTCCGCATTCCGGATGAATTCCTTGCAGAGAAGGACAAATATGTAGAGAAGTACAAGGATATAATCGACGTAGGACGCACGGACGCCAAAGGCAACAGCCGCGGAGAGGAATTCATCTGGTCAGTCGCCTATCTCTGCTACCTGACCTACAAGGGTGCGGAATGGAGATACGGGGAACATCTGGACGAGGTGCAGTCCGAACGTATAGACTTCGAGCTGAAGACAATCTGCAAGATGGGTTTCCCGGACTACTTCCTCATTGTCCAGGACTTCATCGCCGCGTCCCGTGCACAAGGCATTTCAGTGGGCCCAGGAAGAGGTTCCGCCGCAGGTTCCGCTGTGGCCTACTGCCTGAAAATCACCAACCTCGACCCTATCCGCTACGACCTGCTGTTCGAACGTTTCCTCAACCCGGACCGTATCAACATGCCGGATATAGACATCGATTTCGATGACGACGGACGTTACGACGCGTTCAAGTATGTGGAGAACACCTACGGCAAAGACCATATATCCCATGTCATAACGTTCGGCACAATGGCCGCCAAGTCCGCAATCAAGGATGTCGGCCGCATAAGCCACATATCGATTGACGAGAGCAACCGCCTGACGAAAATGATTCCCGACAAGCCTTTCATAATCACGGAAGAGGAGGACATACCCCTCAATGAGGGAGAAGAACCGGGCAAAGGGGAGAAACTCATAGAGAAGGACGGCGTCAGGTACAAGAGAGTAAAAGTCGAAAAGGAAAAGAAGCCCAACCTGGCCAACTGCTGCAAATGGATTCCGGAACTGAAAAACGAACTGGAAAACGGGACGGAACTGAATAAGGAGGTGCTGAAATACGCCCTCAAGCTCGAAGGCAGCATCAGACAGACAGGAGTGCACGCCTGTGCAATGATTATCGGCCGAGGCGACCTCACGGACTACATTCCAATCAGTATGGCCAAAGACAAGGCCACCGGAGAGGATGTGTGGGTGTCACAGTACGACGGGCACTTCATAGAGGAAGTAGGAATGTTGAAGATGGACTTTCTCGGCCTGCGGACACTGTCCATCATAAAGGAATGTCTGCGGAGCATCAAGAAACGCCACGGAATCGACATTGACATCGAAAAAATCCCTATCGACGACAAGGAGACATACGAACTTTACGGAAGAGGCGACACGACGAGCGTATTCCAGTTCGAATCTCCGGGCATGAAAGAGTGGCTCCAGAAACTCAAACCGACAAGATTCGAAGACCTGATAGCCATGAACGCCCTCTACCGTCCGGGCCCTATGGACTATATCCCGCAGTTCGTGGCGAGGAAGCAGGGCACGGAGCCGATTGCCTACGACCTGCCGGAAATGGAGGAATACCTCAACGACACCTACGGAGTTACGGTCTACCAGGAGCAGGTCATGCTTCTTTCGCGAAAGCTTGCCGGATTCACCCGAGGCCAGTCAGATACGCTCCGAAAGGCTATGGGAAAGAAAATCAAGGCCATGCTGGACAAGCTCCACCCGCAGTTCATCGAAGGTGGAATGGCCAACGGGCATCCGAAGGAGACTCTGGAAAAAATCTGGGCAGACTGGGAGGCATTTGCGAAATACGCCTTCAACAAATCCCACGCGACTTGCTATGCATGGGTAAGTTACCAGACAGGATGGCTCAAGGCGCACTATCCTGCCGAGTTCCAGGCAGCCAACCTCAGCAAGAACCTTTCGTCCATGGATGAAATCAAGAAAATCATGGACGACTGCAAAAAAGGCGGAATCAAAGTCCTCAACCCGGATATAAACGAATCCGAGTCAGGATTTTCCGTCAACAGCGAGGGCAACGTGCGTTTCGGACTCGGAGGAATCAAGGGCTTCGGAGACAATATAGTGCAGGCTATAATATCCGAAAGGGAGAGTGGCGGCACTTTTGAGGACATCTTCGACTTCGTGGAAAGGATGAGTGCGATAATCAACCGGAAATCCATCGAATCCCTTGCGCTTTCCGGGGCATTCGACAGTTTCGGGATTACAAGAGGACAATTCGATGAAGTATGCAAGGACGGGGACATTTTCATGGATGCGCTTGTCCGATATGCCGACCTCTACCGCCGGGACAATATGGACTCGGCCGTATCCCTTTTCGGAGAAATAGAGGAAATGAAGCCGACAAGGCCTGAAATACCGCAGCCGGTGCAGGATGAAGACACTCTGAAATATCTTCAGAAAGAGAAAGAATTGGTGGGGATGTTCCTATCTTCGCATCCTTTAGACAAATACCGTTTCGAACTCGACAACTTCACGGGATGCAGCATAGGACGGCTCTCCGGCATTATCGATGAAGCCACGGAAAAACAGGGGGGCAACAGCAAGCTCTCCGTTGCCGGACTTGTCACAAGCGTTGCCTCCATGACCACAAAAACGGGCAAGCCTTTCGCCAAAGCCGTTATCGAAGACTATGAGGGCAGCTACGAATTCGCGTTCTTCGGCAACGACTACGAGACCTTCAAGCCTTATCTCAACGAACACGAAGCCGTATTCATAGAAGGCGAAGTGAAGCCGCGCTTTTTCCAGAAGCCTGAGGAAGGGAAAAAGGCAGAAGCCGTCCCGTACACCTACCGGGTACAGAAAATGTCGCTGCTCGGCAATGTGGCCGACGAGAAGATAAAGAGTTTCACGATAATGCTGTCCACGGAGCAGATTACCCCGAAATTCAGGGCGGACTTAGTGAACATCATCAAGGACAACAAGGGCAAAGTTCCGCTCAACATGAAACTGTTCGACCCTGTAAACCGCTGGAACATAGACTTCGCGTCCAGAAAGTTCAATGTATCAGTCTCGAACGAGTTTATAGAAACCCTCGCCGGACTGGGCGTATCAACTAAATTTGAAAGAAAGAATTAAGTCATGGCAGAAGAAAGATTCGCTAGCCTCGGCAGAATCGAGGCTGTAAGAAAACTTTTTGAAGGCAGCGGTTACGAGCCCTTCCAGAGCATCTGGTTCGAGACTTCGGACAAAGGGGGCACGGCAACGCTCAAAAGCCGTTGTTTCATTGAGGGAACGGATTTCGACCTTAGTTATTTTCCGCTGAAACATCTTGGATATAAATGCGTTACGGCAGTCAGCGGGGAACTGTATGCGGAATTTTCCCGTCCACGTGGACTGGCCGTCATTATCGGGGTGTCGTCCAAACTGGACTTCGACAGCATAAGGGAGCTGTGGCAGGGCGTCACGTCGGCAGCGAAAAAATATGGATATAAAAAACTTTCGCTTGAACTGATGCCTTCCGTCAACGGACTGACCATCAGCCTGAGCGCAACGGGGGAGACCTCGGCGTTGATGACTAAACGACGTCCTAAAGCTAAAAGCATGGACCTGATCTGCGTTTCGGACAATCTCGGCAGCGCATATCTCGGACTGAACGTGCTTGAGAGGGAAAAACGGAAATTCAACGCAGAGAAAGACGAAACGAAACAGCCGGATTTGAGCAGATACAAGGATTTTGTAGGCGAATATCTGTGTCCGCAGCTGAATCCTGCGGTGCTGGATGCCTTTGAAGATGCGGAAATCGTGCCGAGTTTCGGATATTTAGTGTCTAAAGGGCTCGCTGACGCGATTAAAAGCCGGAAGAAATACCAACTAATAC
>CABQAB010000076.1 GCA_902461985.1 uncultured Bacteroidales bacterium
CCCCTCTCGTGCTCGTGGACGGTGTCGAAAGAAACCTCAACGACATCGACCCTGCTGAAATCGAATCCTTCTCCGTGCTGAAAGACGCTTCGGCGAGTGCTATGTATGGAGTCAGGGGTGCGAACGGAGTCATCCTCATCAACACCAAGAGAGGTTCAGTTGCCCCCCCCCTCTGTAGATTTCCGCTTCGAACAATCCATACAGACGCCTACAAAGCTGCCGGAGTTCATCGGAGCCGCCGAATATATGGCTTTGCTGAACGATTTGCAGAACGACCCGAGCAAGAAGCCGTTCACCAAGGACCAGATTCTGAAGACATACTACGGCTACGACCCGGACCTGTATCCGGACACAGACTGGCTTGACTCCATCACGAAGGACAACGCCCTCTCCAGCCGTGCCAACCTCACCGTAAGCGGCGGTACGGAAATCCTCAGATACGCCCTCACGGCTTCCTACTACCATGAGGACGGCATTCTGGAGAACGACAAGACTCTGCCTTACGACACATCCACCAAGCTTAACCGTTATAATATAAGGGCGAATGTCGATCTTGACATCACCAAGACCACAACCTTGAGGATGAGTATAGGAGGGTATATGCAGCAGCTGCACAAGGCCCACTCATCAACTGACGAGTTGTTCTCCAAAGCATTCGAGACTCCCCCGTTCGTACATCCGGCCATCTATTCCGACGGCACAATCCCTATCGCCAGCGCCTTCCGTGCAAACCCATGGGCTTTGGCGACGCAGAACGGCTACTACAGAGCCACAAAGAGCAAACTTGAATCCCTCTTCTCTTTAGAGCAGAACCTGAAAATGGTCACTCCGGGCCTCAAACTGAAACTCACATTTGCCTTCGACACCTATGCCGAAAACTTTGTGAACAGAGACAAGACTCCCGATTACTACAGCGTGGCAAAAACAAGGGACGATGAAGGAAATCTCGTCCACTCCATCATCAGTTATGGCCAGGAGTTCCTTGGACACAGTTCCAACGCCAACTATGGCAACAACAGCACCTATTTCGAGGCCAACGTCAGCTATGCCAACAGTTTCGGGGTGCACGACATCGACGCCCTCCTCCTTTACAACCAGAGAAGCTACGACTGGGGAGACATTCAGCCGAAAAGGACACAGGGCATAGCGGGAAGGCTGTCCTATACCTACGACAGACGCTATGTAGGTGAGTTCAACTTCGGCTTCAACGGCTCTGAAAACTTCGCCAAGGGGCACAGATTCGGATTTTTCCCTTCAATAGCATTGGGATGGCTTCTTTCAGAAGAACATTTCATGGAGCCGTACCGGCAGACTCTGTCCAAATTCAAAATCAGGGCATCAGCAGGCTCGGTCGGCAACGATGACATCGGAGGCAACCGCCGTTTCGCATACATCACCACCATCAACCGCGACGCCAACGGATATAATTTCGGATATGACGGCTCCACTTATTTCCAAGGCGTTCAGGAAGGGGAAATCGGCGTGGAGGACCTCACCTGGGAGCGTTCCTTCAAGACCAATATAGGACTCGAAATAGGGTTGTGGAACGCGCTCAACTTTCAGGCGGATTTCTTCAAGGAAAAGAGAAGCAATATCTTCATGCAGCGTTCGACCATCCCGTCCCAGACAGGATTTCTTTCCGCCCCTTACGCCAACTATGGAAAAGTGGACAATATGGGCTGCGAAATGCAGCTTTCCTACAGCAAAAGGTTCAATGATGACTGGTTCCTGTCTCTCAGAGGTACATTCACTTACGCCAAAAACAAAATCATCGAGATAGACGAACCCGAAAGCATCAAGGGCACACACCGCTCAATCACAGGGAAGTCCATCGGGACACTATGGGGACTTGAGGCGGACGGGCTCTACACTGCGGATGACTTCGACAGCGAAGGCAATCTACTTTCCAATCTTCCGGTGCCGGCATTCGGCATCACCCCTCGCCCGGGAGACATCAAATATGTGGACCAGAACCACGACGGCAAAATAAATGATGTGGACGAGGGCTACATCGGAGGCACTTCCATGCCGCCTTGCATCTACGGATTCGGAGGAAATATCGCATGGAGGGACTTCGACTTCAACTTCTTCTTCCAGGGACAGGCCCAGTCCTACAGAATCATCGGAGGCAACGACTACTTCATTCCCGGAAGCGGCCAGGGCGTGCTCGGCAATGTATATTCCAACTACACAGACAGCTGGAGCGACGACAATCCTTCACAGAATGTATTCTGGCCGAGGCTTTCTGCATCCACGAACAACCACAACAACAGGGCTTCCACATGGTGGAAAAAGGATATGTCCTTCCTCAGATGCAAAACCCTTGAGTTAGGATACACGATTCCCGAGAGATTGACAAAACGGGCCAAGATACAGGCAGTCCGTTTCTATGTCAGCGGAAACAATCTCTTCTACTTCTCAGATTTCAAACTATGGGACCCGGAACTTGATACCACCGACGGGTTGAAATACCCTTCAATGCGCTCTGTTCTGTTCGGAGTAAATGTCAGATTCTAAAACAATTGGAAATGAAAAGAATATATACACTGCTGCTTATAGTTCTGTGCGCGACCTCATGCAACTGGCTGGACAAAGAGCCGGACACAGAACTCACACTTGAAATGGTGTTCCAGAACAAGACAAGGGTCGAACAGTGGCTCGGAAATGTCTATTCCGGCATACCTGACCCATATATGGGACACGGAAGATACCTCGGGCAGGATGTGCTCGGGGACGATATGACTCCTTCCGAAAGATGGAGACAGTGGGATTGGGGAGTGATTCCATTCATACTCGGAGAATGGACCCCTTCCTCCAATTGGGGCGGAAACTACTGGGCATATCTTCCACAGAGAATAAGGGAAGCATATATCTTCATAGAGAATGCCCACGCCCTTCCGGAGCAGAATCTCCCGGAGGAGGAAATCAATTTCATGAAAGCCGAATGCCGTTTCCTCGCGGCATACTACTGGTATCTGCTCACAGACACCTACGGCCCCATCCCCTACCGCCCGAATTACATAGCCCCGGCTGACTCCGACCTTTCTGACCTGAAAGTCGGAAGAACAGCCTACTATGAAATCATAGACGACCTTGACAAAGAGTTCCTTGATGTAGCCGCACTCCTGCCTGCGACCTGGTCAGAAGGCAGAAAATACGGCAGAGCCACTTCAATCATGTGTCTTGCAATCAGGGCGAGGATGCTGCTTTTCGCTGCCGGAGATCTCGTAAACGGCAATCCGGATTATGCATCATACACCGACAACGAAGGCAAACATCTTTTCAGCACAAGCTACGATCCGCAGAGATGGACAAAAGCGGTCGAAGCCTGCAGACTTCTCATTGACGAAGCTGAAAAGGCAGGGCACAAACTCTATGTGGAGAAAGACGACAACGGAGTCACAGACCCTTTCCTTTCGTGCCAGAACGCCCTTCTCGCAAGATATGACCAGGGCAACAAAGAAATACTCTTCGCCCGTCCCGGAGGATGCGACTACACCGACTACGAAAAGCACTGTACCCCGATTGTGGGAGGTGGCAACGGAGGCTGGGGAGTAACTCAGAGCCTTGTGGATGCCTTCTTTATGGAGAACGGCCTGCCCATTGACGACCCGGCTTCAGGATATGTGGAGGAAGGATTCTCGGACAGCGACGAAGACAGAGGCTACCAGTGGGAGACAGACTGCAATGGAGAACACACCACGGTTGCAGGAACATACAATATGTACTGCCATCGGGAGCCGCGCTTCTATGTAACAGTCAGTTTCAACAACGCATGGTTCAGCAGCGGAGAGCGCCGCTTCGAGTTCTTCAACAACGGAAAGGACAACCCGCACACTCACGACGCTCCTCAGAACGGCTACCTTCTCCGCAAGAAAGTGTCACCTGACAGTAAGGTTCTGGAAAGCAATTTCAAGTACCGCCCGGGCATCATCGCCAGACTTTCGGAAGCATACCTCAACTATGCAGAAGCCCTCAACGAGACCGATCCGGGCAATGCGGACATTCTGAAATATGTAAATCTTGTCAGGGAACGCGCCGGAGTGAGAACATACAGCTTCGGCCCGACCGACTCTGAAAATATACATGTCGAGCCGGACCAGACCTCTCTTCGCCGGATAATCCGCGCAGAAAGAAGAGTCGAACTCTGCTGCGAAGGCCTGCGATACAACGACCTGCGCCGCTGGAAAGAGGCCGAAAGCACCCTCAACGGGCCTTTCTACGGAATGAACTACAACGGGACCACTGCAGGAGCGTTCTACAAAAGGACAGCGTACCAGACAAGAGTATATAAAAAGGAATACTACTGGTTTCCTATCCACCAGAGCGAACTAGACAAAAACGAAAACCTTGTTCAAAACCCTTATTGGGAATAAAGGGGAAATGATATGAAAAAGACAATATTTGCAGCATTGGCAGCCCTGACCTTTTTGGGCTCATGCAATAAAGACGACATACGGATAGAAATGCCTGTTCCGGAAGACCGGATGCACATTCAGACCCTGTCAGACAAAGTTGAAGTCACAATTTTCGATTCCGACAAAGAAGTGCTGGGCTTCAACTGGAGTTCGAGCGGATACGAAACCGACGGCGTTCCATGCCGCTACTTCTTCAAGATGGACATTGCCGACAACAATTTTGAGACAGCCATTGACAAAATAGACTGCACAGGGAAAAACAGCCTGTCATTCACCGGCAAAGAGCTGTTGGAATATCTCCGCAAATGGAAAATAAGCTCTGGGACAAAAGTCAGAATAGAGGCGGAGATAATCGCTCAGCCGGTTGAGACCGAGTCTTTGGAAACCCAGAAATACAAAAGGCCGGAAGTGTCCAAAACCACATTCGAGCTTGCCAACAGTTCTGAAATATATCTGACAATAGGAGACAGCAACTATCTTCTTGACGAAAACGGACTGATGCTGCAGGTTGACAAGGGCAGATATCTGTGCACGGCGGGAGAACAATCGAATTTTGAAGTGGATGTACCGCGCAACGGAGTCTGGGAATTCAAGATCAACTATGAGAGCAGTTCAGTCTCGGTGAGCCGTCCCGGAGTATGGATTCTTGGAGATGCCTGCGAAGCCGGTTGGAATGTGCCGTATATGCCGTCATTCACAGCAGACGGGGATGTGATGACCTGGCGCGGAGTGCTGACTCCCGGTGAAATGAAATTGGCTTTGGAAATCAACGACAGCTGGAATTTCAATATTCCATACCTTATGCCTTTGAACGGGGATGCCTCTCCTGAAAACGGCAAAGTCCAATTCGTAAACGCGAACAGCGGCATCGATCTCAAATGGAGGCTGGACCGTGGAGGCGAATACAGCATCACAGTCAATCTTGAGACTTTGGACATCGTGTTCGAGAAACACAAAGACCTGAAATGGGACGCAGTCTGGATGGTAGGAGATGCCACGGAAGGAGGCTGGTACAGTGATCCGTTCCGCATCAGACTCAGCTATGACTACAAGGACAGGTTCAAGGGACACATGGGGGTATTCTACTTCGAGGGCAGACTCTACAAAGGACAATTCAAATTCCCGCTCGAATCCAGGACATTTGAAGTCCCATATCTCATGCCCAAAACCGTGAACAGCGAAGGACTGTCCCCACTGCCGGAAGACAACGGAAGCTGCGAGATTGAATATGTAGGCAGAGACGCCGTCAATTATGACCACAAGTGGGAGGTAAGCGCCGAACAGGAAGGAAATTACCGTCTCATCATCGACACGGAAGAAATGACAATGACAGTACAAAAGACAGAATAATGAAAAAGATAATACTCAGCACTGCCGCAATATTGGCAATATGCGCCTGCACAAAAGGGCGCGGAACGGGATGGACTCCGGACAATCTGCCGGACGACGAGATTCCAGATGTAGTGATTGACGGGAAAATCCACACTTACAAAGCTCCTCTGTGCTGGTCAGTCTATGAATACTGCCGCGAAGCTGAAAAGAACAACGCAGGCAGCGGCAAAGCAATCGAAATGACGGAAAGCGAATGGGAAAGAATGATAGACTGGGTTTCCGAGGAACTGCTCCCATACGGTTACGACATGATTATCACCGACGGATTCATGTCGATGCACTGCGACAACAGCATAGAATCCAAGGGATATATGACCCACTATGGTGGTATCAGTCTGACAGATCTCGTTGAGAAATGCAGGGCGAAAGGACTGAAGTTGGGGGTCTATGACAATCCGCTTTGGGTGCACGGAGACGACTCCTACTATGTGGACGGCACCGGATACACTCTCGGAAGCCTGAAATACAACAGCTCCGACAATGTGATGTACCCGGAAAAATCAGACTGCTTTCCATGGGCGGTCCCGAGCCACAAAGGATGCAGGGAATTCATAGACGGATTCTTCAAATACTACAAATCCATCGGAATTGAATATGTCAGGATGGACTTCATGTGCCTGTTCGAGACCGCCGACGGTGCCGGAGGAATGCCGGGGAAGGGATACGGAAGAGAAGAATATGAACTTGCGCTCAAATACATCTGTGAATCATCCCAGAGATATGGAGTGTTCACATCCATAGTCATGCCTAACCTCAAGAACAGAGGCGAACTCGAACTCAAATACTGCAATATGTACCGTGTGTGCGGAGACACTTTCGACGGCGGATGGGGACATGTGTCATCCTGGAACAGGGATGAATTCTGGGACGGCAGCTGGCCCGGCACAAACAACTGTTTCGACGGATACATCCATTGGGCGGAACTTACAGGCGAAGGCAAAGCCATTCCAGACGGAGACTTCATACGACTCAATGTGTTTGACGATGAAAACGAATGTATGACGGAAATATCCATACACCTGATGGCTGGAGGCCCCCTTGAAGCGAGCGACAGACCGGAAATGCTGGAGCAGACGGACAACTGGCTCAGATTCTACACCAACGAAGAGATGCTGGCCCTGAACAAAGACCGCTTTGTGGGCAGACCGCTCTCATTCAACACAAGAGACAAAGCCTCACAGACATGGTGGGGACGGATGTCGGACGGCAGTTACATCGTGGCTCTCTTCAACAGGGAAGACATGGAGGAATACCGTTCTTTAGACTTCAAGGAAATCGGAATCAGTGGAGAGATGAATGTACGCGACCTTTGGGAGCACAAAGACAAGGGCAGGATGGCATCAATAGGGGAAAATATCCCCCGCCACGGAGTTAAAGTGTATAAGTTGACGGAATAGGATGAAGACAAAGATTATAACACTGGCTGCAGTTCTGGCGGCTGCCGTCACTTTCCCGGGATATGCCCTTGACAGACAGATTCTCCTCTCCCCTGACGGAGGGCTGGAACTGTCTGTATATGCAGACAACGGCATCCCCTGCTACGAAATGAGCTATAAGGGGATTCCGGTGCTCAAGCCCAGCCACTTGGGATTCGACCTGCGCTATGAAAGGGGCTACAGGGAAGGCCTGGAGCTGACAGATGTTCAAAGAGACAGCACTGACGGATACTGGTATCCTGTATGGGGTGAATATTCCAAAGTCCGCAACCACTACAACGAACTCTGCGCCACTTTCACTCAGGAAGGCAGCGGAAGAACACTCATTGTGCGTTTCAGACTCTTCAATGACGGTCTCGGATTCCGCTACGAGTTTCCAAAGCAGCAGACGCTGCATGTCTTCCAGGTCAATGAAGAACTGACGGAGTTCAACCTCGCGCACGACTACACAGCTTTCTGTATGCCCGGAGACTACGACACAAACGAGTTCAGCTACACGACCTCTAAAATCTCACAGCTCAGAGAACAGCTGACTCTGCAGTCCGTAGCCCACAAGAGCTATGAAGCCAAATCCGAAGGAGGACTCATCATACAGACACCGGTAATGCTCAAAGGTGACAACGGGCTGTATGTGAACATCCACGAGGCCGCCCTTGTGGATTATCCTGCAATGGAACTTGCCGTGGATGACAGCCTTTTCGTATTCAGTTCTAAACTTGTTCCAAACAAAAACGGCGAAAAAGCCTTCAAGATGGCCCCGTGCACCACACCGTGGAGGACAGTCATAGTCAGCGACAAAGCCACGGACATACTTGCCAGCCGCCTGATCTACAATCTCAACGAGCCTTGCAGTATAGAGGACACTTCCTGGATTCATCCAGTAAAATATGCAGGGGTCTGGTGGGAATATTTCACTGGAGCCGGCAGCAGCTGGTCCTATAGCTGGGACAACAGTGCGAGACCGGGCATCACAGACTACACTGCGCTCCAGCCCAACGGCGTGCATGGTGCGAACACGGCAAACGTAAAGAGGTACATAGACTTCGCTGCGGAAAGCGGATTGGACGCGGTGCTTGTGGAGGGCTGGAACGAAGGCTGGGAAGACTGGTCTTCATACGGCCGGGAAAGGCTGTTCCGCTTCGACCGGGCCTATCCGGATTTCGATGTGGAGGAACTGCATGAATATGCCGCGTCAAAGGGAGTGAAACTCATCATGCACCATGAGACCGGCTCAAATGCAGCAGACTACGAAAGGCAGCTGGACGCGGCGTTCGACTTCATGAACAGGAACGGCTACGATGCGGTCAAGAC
>CABQAB010000077.1 GCA_902461985.1 uncultured Bacteroidales bacterium
TTCTGCTCAAGCAGCCTGACGTACTGCTTTTAGACGAGCCGACCAACCACCTTGACGCAGAATCCATACTATGGTTAGAGGAGCATCTCAGGCAGTATAAGGGCACGGTGATAGCAGTGACGCATGACCGTTATTTCCTTGACAACGTCGCCGGATGGATTCTGGAACTTGACAGGGGAGAGGGTATTCCGTGGAAAGGCAATTATTCCTCCTGGCTTGAGCAGAAAACCCGCCGGTTAGAGATGGAGGAGAAACAGGAAAGCCGCCGTCGCAAGACTCTGGAAAGGGAACTGGAATGGGTCAGGATGGCTCCGAAGGCCCGTCATGCCAAGTCAAAGGCCAGACTGGGGGCGTATGAGAAGATGTCTGCCGAGGATTCTAAGGAGAAAGAGGCTAATCTGGAAATATACATACCGAACGGTCCGAGGTTGGGCAACCGCGTCATCGAGTTTAAGGACGTTTCCAAGGCATACGGAGACAAGCTGCTGTTCGAGCATCTTTCATTTGTGCTTCCGCCTGCCGGAATCGTGGGCGTCATCGGTCCCAACGGTGCGGGTAAGACAACTCTTTTCCGTCTGATCATGGGTATTGACAAGCCTGATTCGGGCGAGATAGAAATAGGAGAGACGGTCAAGATTGCCTATGTGGACCAGCAGCACAAGAGCATAGATCCGGACAAGACCGTGTACCAGACCATAGCCCAGGATTCGGATTTCGTGAAACTTGGCAAAAGGGAAGTGCCGGCGAGGGCCTATGTCTCCCGTTTCAATTTTTCCGGGGCTGACCAGGAGAAACTTTGCGGTATCCTTTCGGGAGGTGAGAGAAACCGTCTGCATCTTGCCCTCACATTGAAGGACGAGGGAAATGTGCTGCTGCTCGACGAACCTACCAACGACGTGGACGTGAACACCATACGGGCGTTGGAGGAAGGCCTGGAGAATTTCGCCGGCTGCGCGGTGGTGGTTTCACATGACAGATGGTTCCTTGACCGTATCGCAACCCATATCCTGGCATTCGAGGGCGATTCTTCAGTCTATTTCTTTGAAGGCAGTTTCTCCGAGTACGAGGAAAACCGCAGGCGCAGGCTCGGCACGGAGGAGCCCAAGAGGTTCAAATACAAAAAACTTGTAGAATAAGTCACAACATTGTCATCTCGACTGCGCCCATCGGGCTTTGCTCGATATGACAGACTTGTCAGCCTCCTATCTGTTCCTTCTTTCCCTGATTCTGTCTTCAAACCCTTCCACGGCTTTTCGGAAACGCTTCCGTCTTTCTTCGCGTGCGGTCTCTTCCGGCAGCCTGAACTCGATATGTTCCGGAGGCATAATGCGTTTATAGCCTATTTCTTCAAAGGCCTTGCACGCATCCTGATAGCCTGAGTGGAACAAATCGACTATGTTGTCCATGTCGTAGACTCCGAATCCGTCGGTGTTCAGTTCTATGTAGTGGTCGGCAAGTCTGGAATCCGCCATGATGTTGGACATGAACATCATGCTGTATGCGCGTGTCGCGGTGTATAGCAGGGTGTCCTTGTATTTTTCGTATTCCACCCTTCTCACGCTGAACGCTATGACCTTGTCACAGAGGTTACGTATCGTCGGCACCGGCAGGTTCTGGAAAACCCCTCCGTCTATATAATGCACTCCGTTTATTACCATAGGCTTGAATATCACCGGAATAGAGCAGGATGCCACCAGTCTCGGAGCTATTTCGCCTTTGGAAAAGACTTTTGCCTTGCCATGGTCCATGTCGGATGCGACTGCATATACGGGAATCGGCAGTTCTTCGAAATTCTTGTAAGGCAGAGTGTCTCTGAGATAGTTGAGCAGCGGGGCCGGGTCGAATATGCCTCCGCGGGGGCGGGACGGAGTCACTATGTCCTTGAAGAAACTCATGTCCATAAATTTCTCTATCATCTGCTGCGGTGTGAACCCTGCCGAATGGAAAGTGGCTACGAGGGAACCGGCACTTGTGCCGGCCATCACGTCGGCCTCAACTCCATATTCCTTCATTGCCTGAAGTGCTCCGCAATGTGCGGCCGCCTTTGCTCCGCCGCCGCTGAAAACTATGCCCAAACCGTACTTTTTCATATTTTCCGTTCCTTGTCTAAAAATAACCTGGCCTTTATATACTCTAAAATTTTGAAACCAACGCAATTCTGGCCTCTATCGCCGTAGGTTTCCGCAAATCCGCCCTCATGAAAACATAGTCTTTCCATGACAGACGGGCTGAAACCGACCAGTTCCTGCCGAATTTCGCCGAGACGAAGCCTGACAACCAAAAACCGCGCCCATATAGTGCCGGAACGGTAAATCTTCCGCTTATATCGTGTTCATAGAAATAGATTCTGCCGTCCCAGTCGTCCACGCTGAAAATGCCAGCCCTGAGATGGGCTGTACAGCGGCCTTCGGACCTGAATGACTGCTCGACGTATGCTGCCAGCCCCCATCGGGAGGATTTGCTGACGGCTGCAGTGATTCCAGTCTGCCAGCCGCCGCAATATTTCAGGCTGAGATCGGTTCTGCCGCTGTGGACGCAAGTGGTTGTCAGTCCGTCAGCAGGGTTCTTCCGCAGGCCTATGTTTTCCTTGAGTCGTATTCTCCACTGCCATCTGTCCTTCCAGTTGAAAACGGCGTCGGCATCCGCTCTGCAGTTCAGAAAGTCAGTCTTGCGGCCGCCTGTGGAGGGTGTTTCGTGGCTTAATGTCGTTCCGATTGCAAAATGATGTCTATGTGTTCCGGCTTCGGCTATGGCTTTGGCCATGTGCTCTTTGGGACTGTAACTCAGCAGTATGCCTGTCTTGACATATTCTCCTGCGGGAACGGTGGCGGCGAGACGGGCATAGATGCCGTCGACAGCAGTTATGCATGCTTTATGTCCGTCGCCTCCTTCTTCTCTCAGACTGTTTCCGTGCTGTCCGTTGATGTTTTCTCCCGTTGCCGGACAGCATTTTATAGATACAGCCGCTTCGCCCGCTATGTCCGCCCCGTGTATGCAGCTGCGGAAATCAGCCGCCACCGTGCCTGTCGTCTTCATTCCAGTCTTTTCTGCCTTGCCTTGTACCACGGAAGTTACTCCTGCTGTAATGTGTCTGCCCCAGTAGTTCAGGTTCAGACTTCCCTGCATGCCGGCTACATTCTTTCCGCTGCCGTTGATTCGTGACAGAAGTACCGTCTTGATTCCCGGTAATGAGAATGTCCCCGACAGCCGGAATCGGCCGAAAGTTGCTGAAAGCCCTAAGCCTGTCTCAGCGTAGTTGCCTTTCAGAGAATGTGATGCGGACAGCCCGGAGGGGCGCAGAATCAGAGATGCCGTGGATGTGGAGGAATTGATGGTCATAGTGTTCCAGCATGCCAGACCTTGTCCGAAGCGGGCATTGAAGTCTCCTGCTACGAGCCTCAGTCCTGGCTTGGGAAAATACGCCATACATGACATGGTAAAGGCTTCCATGGAATAGTCTGCATTGCGGCCTCCGTGCATGTCACCGTCTTCATCTCCGCCGCCGGCTCCGTCTCCTTCTTTGCTCGCGACCCTGCTCCCGAAACTGCAGGCTCCGGAGGCGGCGATATTCATATAGAAATTCCTGCCTTTCGCGGTTTCCGCCTTCAAGGCCACGTTTGCAGTGCCAGTTTCCTTGATTCTGGTGTTTGCTCCGCCCTGGAGTTCGGCCTTGCCCGTCCATCGTCCGCCGCCATTGTCCGCCACGGTTTCAAAACTGACGAAATAGGAGAGTGCTTCAGCCATCTGGATGTCGAAGCCGTCTATCGAGGCCAGTTCATTCACGGACAGCACCGGACCGTTGCGACTGATATAGTCCAGCAGCGAAGCCGTGCGGAATGTCGAAAACAAGCCGCTGCCATCCAGTTCGGCGGCATCTGCCATGTTGATTTTCAGAGTGTTGTCTGCGAAATCCCTGTATTTCTCGATTTCGTCTTCCGTAAGATTTTCCACTTGTCCCGCACCGCTCACTATTGCCGCGGCTTCCATAAAGGACAGCACTATTCCCAAAATGTCCATAAGGCTCCCATAGCCCCAGGTCTTTCATTCCGCTCCGCAATTTATGAAATAAATCTCTCTTTTCCTTTGGTTTTATAAAATTGTATGTCAAAATTTTCAAAACAGATTCTAAATTTCTGAATTTTTTAATCGTAAATTTGTGAATCGGATAATCAATAACACTATATGGGAGTGAAAGAATGTTTTATTCCGTTGTCGTCATTGGCTTTGATGGCTTGCGGAAATGCCGAAGCGCAAAAACCGAATATTGTCTATGTGTTTCCTGACCAGTTCAGAAACCAGGCTATGTCATTCTGGGACGAGCCGGAGTTTGCCGGAAGTGTGAACTGGAAGGCTGACCCTGTGGTCACTCCAAATCTGAATGTGTTTGCCAAAGAGTCGGTGGTGCTGTCCAGGGCTATGAGCAATTGTCCCTTGAGCAGTCCGTACAGAGGCATCTTCCTTACGGGAATGTATCCTGAAAGAAGCGGAATCACCCTTAACTGCATGGCTGAGAGACCGGAAAGCACACTGAGGGAAGACGCGGTCTGTATAAGCGACGTTCTGGCTGCCAACGGTTACAGCTGCGGATATATCGGCAAGCTTCATGCGGACTGTCCGACTCCGAATGACCCTATGCATCCGGGGGAATATGTGGAAGAGCGTCGTCCGGCGTGGGATGCCTACACTCCGCCTGAGAAGCGTCACGGCTACAGTTACTGGTATTCATACGGAACTTTCGATGTCCATAAGAATCCTCATTATTGGGACACCGATGGCAACAGACATGAGCCTCATGAGTATTCCGTCAAGCACGAGACAGACAAGGCAATCGAATTCCTGCGCAACCGTAACGGGGAAAGGAAGCCGGATGCACCGTTCTTCCTGACTGTGGCCTATAATCCGCCACACAGTCCGTACGAGAGTCTGGACGACTGCATGGAAGAAGATTACAATCTTTATAAGAATATGTCTTATAAAGAGTTATATTTGCGGGAGAATGCCGACACCACCTTGCGGAAGAAAGTCGGTGCGGCAAGGTATTATTTTGCGAACGTGACGGGAGTGGACAGGGAATTCGGACGGCTGCTGGCGGAATTGAAGGCTTTGGGCCTGGACAGGAATACCATAGTTGTTTTCACGTCCGACCATGGCGAGACAATGTGCAGCCATGGTACGCTCGATCCGAAGAATTCAATCTACACCGAGTCCTTCAATGTGCCGTTTATGGTACGCTATCCTGAAAAACTGCGCCCTCATGTGGACAGGACCCTGCTTTCGGCAGTGGACATCTATCCTACACTCCTTTCTCTTGCCGGTCTGGGCGACAAGGTTCCTGCATCGGTGGAGGGACGGGACTTGTCTCCGGTCCTGCTCGAAAACGGGGCCGGCTGCGATGTCCCGGAGTCTGTCCTGTACATCAGGAACGTCAATGGAGAAACCGGCAGTGACGGTCTGGTTCACGGATTCTTTCCTGTGGCAAGAGGAATCAAGACTGACAGATACACAATGGAGGTGGCAATCAAACGTAACGGCGACCTCAAGCATGTGCTTATTTATGATGACGAAGCCGACCCGTACCAGCTTTATAATATCGACTACCGCACTTCGCCCGAACTTTTCGCCTCCCTCTGCCGTCAGCTCTCAGACAAACTCGAAGAGTCCGACGACATCTGGTACCGCAACGCCACCCTCACCCGCATCTTTCCCGACATGTAGAAGTCAGGGACGGAACGGCAGGCATGCCGGTCGTCAGTCCCTTTCGAGGGTCAGGTGCAGCGGGAGGCCTTCGGTGAGGTGGAAGCTGAGGATGGTGTCGCCGGCGGAGCCGGTGCGGAGGGAGCAGGATTCTGGGAGTGCGGAGGTGGCGTGCCAGATGCCGGAGATGGTGATTTCGGCATCGGTCGGCTGCGGAAGCCAGTATCTTTTGTCAATGTAGGATGGCTTCATGTCCGGGTTGCACAGTGAGAGTTCGAGGCTTTTGCCGCCGTCTGCCGGTTTTTCGATTACCAGCAATTCTGAGTTAGAGGCCTTCAGACAGCCGTAGGACAGTCCGTCGGCTGCGCCGAAAAGAGAGTAGGCTATGGTCGAGGACGGGATGTGTCTGACGATGTGGGCGGTGGAGTCGGCTTTGCAGATCTCGAAGAGTCTGCCGGAGGCGAGGGCGGACGTGGCTGCATCGAGTCCGGCCTGGTCGGCCGCAGGAATGGCGAGATATGCGTAGGATGCCGAGGCTGGCTTTGCACCGTGGTTGAAATAGGCTTTTGCTACACTTGCGCTGCCGGCAGGCTCAGCAAGCCCCTTGGACGAGGGGCTTTCCTGGCTGCCCATGAAAGTCACAAGTGGATCGTGGTCTGCCGGAATGACGAATCCTGTCCCTGTAGGGGTAAGGATGTTGATGGTTTCGCCGGCCTGGTAAGTCTTGCTTTCGGTGGTGGTGTCGCCGTTGATGGTAAGCGAAGGCGTCGCGCAGACCTGCTGGAAAAGGTTGGTGGCAGTGAGCCATTCCTGTGGATATTCCCCGATGGCTGAGATATCGCTCCCCATTGCCCACAGCATGCCGTCGATGGCGAAGACCGATTTGCGGAATTCCAGTCTGGTAGGGATGAATCTCCGGCTGCCCCAGTTGTCGTCCTGGTCGAACTCGGCGGCGAAGATTCCGCAGTCTCCTGCAGAGAGGGCTCCGGCAAAATCGGTGCTGGCGGATTTCTGGTCGAAGCGGTCTTTGTCGTTGCCGTTAGGTGTGAGTGCGGCCCAGTCGGTGTAGTGGACGGTGGTGCTTCCCGGCATCATGTTCCAGTCCCAGCCGGTACCGGCTTCATCCGTAGGGTATCCGCTGGTGGCAAGACCGCCTTCGTAGATTATTTCAAGCGTGCCGTGGCTCTGGTACCTTCCGAAACGGTTGGCCTTGTCGTAGATTTCCGCGCCCCAGGCATTTGTGGTAGGGCAGCGCATGGCTGCCACCCAGTTGTCCCGGCGGTAGATTGCCGCAGGGCTGTTGTTGAACTGGTAGAACCCGTCTACGTCAGCATTTCCTGCACTTTTGTATTTGCCGCTCTTGAAGAAAGTGTTGTAATAAGCAGCGAGTTCTGCATCTGTACCTGTCCCTTTTATGTCACCGCCGACTTCAATCAGTTCTTCGAAAACTTCTGCGGATATGCTTACGGTCATGCCTGTGAACGGATGGCGGCCGGCCATGGAGTTGCCGAAAATGTGGTAGTTGTCCGATTTCCCGTTTACTGACATGAGGTAATAGGAGACAACGGCTTTCTTCATGTTCTCATAGGCCTGTTCAGTGACTCTGAAAGATGTTCCGCTAAGTATTTTCATAAAGTGTACCCATGTCCGGTAGGCATACATATAGCCGTTGTAGTGGGTCCAGTGGTGGAATCCGGTGCCGTCAACCTTGAGCCCGTCGTAGGCTCCGGGGGTGTGCTGCGAGCAGGCGGAAAGGAAATGCGAAAATGCCTTCACCTCTTCTACGCATTTGTTTTCGTCGGGGTCGTAGAGACAGCAGGTCAGGACGTGCGGTATGGCGTTGTAGATGTAGTCGGTGTTTACGTGAGTCCTGATGTATTCTTCGCTCTCGTGGATCTGGTCAGCTTCGAGGAAAACCCTCATTGATGCGAGAAACCGGCTTCTCCGTTCCTTGTTGCACATGGGAACTGCACAGAGAAAATCCGCCGGCACTTTGCGTACGTCGCTGTAGTTGCTGTATTTCAGTTTAGGCAGTTTCTCTATGAATTGTATTTCATAGAGATAGTCCATGAAGTCATTGAAATTGTCCAAGGCTTCTCCGCCGTCAAATGCCGCAGCCGTGGCCATAATCCTGACATTCCTGCCAAGTTCCCTCATCTGCTGGAAAGTGATTTTCTCCCAGTCAACCTTGATGATTCCGGTTTTGTAGCATTCCAGTATGTTCGGGGCAGTCTCCCTCTCTTTGACCGATGCCTTGGCTTCTGGAACGGGCAGGCGTCTGCGGAGGGTGCTCAAATCCTTTTTCTCTTCTTTTGTCTGGGCGTCCGAATATGTACCTGTTGCGGAAAAAAGGCTGAGAGCCAGTGCCAATGTCGTGATTATCCTTTTCATGTCGTCAGTGTTATATTGTGGTCAGTGTGTGTTGTCAAGGAATTCTTAGAAGACTGCAGAAATGTCATTTCAGTTTAGCCAGCCATGCAGGCAGATATTCAAGTCTCCGTTCGAGCTGCGCTTCGTAAAGTGACTGCGGCTCGACAGCTGTTCCATAGCCTTCATGCCATTTCATCTGGCTTTCCAGAAAGTTGATCGGGTCTCCATGGAAGCCCACGACTACCGGAGGCAGGAATTTCCATCCTCTGAAACCTGTTCTCCACCAGTCGAAGACCCCGGCAGGCGCAGAATTGCCGTCGGATTCTCCGGACAGTTCTGACTCCATGTTCCATATCACCAGGTCGTCCAGATGGTTCGGGAGCTGGTTATAGTCGCCTCCCTGTCTCAACTGGAGGAACGAGCCCCTGCAGCAGTCAATCAGGGTC
>CABQAB010000078.1 GCA_902461985.1 uncultured Bacteroidales bacterium
GGTGTGCCGAGAACTGCGGCGGAAGGGGATGTTTCGTGGCTGTCCGGCATCACGCCGGAGAATCCCGCTGTCATAAAGCGGGTCCTTCCGCGCCGCAACTACATAATCCGCAAGTCGGTGAATCTCAGCCGTCAGGCACATATCATCGCCTCGAACATTGACTGCGCCTTCATCATAGTCACCCTTGCATTCCCGGAAGTGAAACTTCAGCTTCTCGACAGGATTCTCGTGACCTGCGAAATCTACGGCATACATCCGGTAATCGTGCTGAACAAATGTGACATCCTCGATGAATTTCCGGAAGAATTCGGTCCTGTGCGCAGGCGGTTCAGGGAAATATATGAGGCGGCAGGCTACCGTACGGTGGAGGTCTCGGCCAGAACGGGAGCCGGAATAGAAGAACTCAAGGCAGAGTGGAGGCACCGGAATATGCCCGGACAGACCGCACAATGTCCGCATCCAGACGCTTCCTTGCCTCTGGGAACGGAAGCCGGACAGCCGGAGCCCCGCAAATCACCGGTCATACTCTTTTCGGGCGTCTCAGGCGTAGGCAAGTCATCTCTTATAAAGATGCTCGACCCCAAACTCAATCCCCGCACCGCCGAGATTTCAGAAGCGCATCTTCAGGGCCGCCACACCACCACATTCTATGAAATGTATCCCCTCTGTGACGGCGAGGCATTTGTGATAGACACGCCGGGCATACGCGGCTTCGGATTAGTGGACGTCGGGGCGGAGGAAATCGCACGCTACTTTCCGGAAATGCTCAGACTTTCAGAAGACTGCCGTTTCACCCCGTGCACCCATGTCCATGAACCGGGGTGCGCAGTGAAAAAGGCATTGGAGGACGGACGGATGAGCCGGGAAAGGTATGCATCGTATATGGGAATGTTGGATGAGTATAAAAAATACCGTTAGGGATATGAATCATATTGAAACAGAGAGGAAATTCCTTGTCCTGGACGACAGCTTCAAGGCCAGGGCGTCAGGGAAAAGCCATTTTGTGCAGGGATATATAAGCTCCTCGCAGGGACGCACCGTCAGAGTCCGCATAGCCGGTGACAAGGCATACCTCACGATAAAAGGGCCGGGATCAGCTAACGGGATGTCCCGCTTTGAATGGGAAACGGAAATCAAGGTCGGTGATGCACTTGCGCTTTTGGGACTCAGCGAGGGGGCGTTGATTGAGAAAGACCGCTGGTTCGTGCCTTTTGAAGGGCATCTGTTTGAAGTCGACGTGTTTGACGGTGACAATGAAGGCCTCGTTGTGGCGGAGGTCGAGCTGGATGCGGAAGATGAAGAGTTCCGCAGACCTGAATGGCTCGGAGAAGAAGTCACCGGTGACCACAGGTATTACAATTCATCCTTGAGAAATCACCCGTACATCCGCTGGAAACGGTAATTCGTCATGCTTTCCCCGGCTGAGGGACGGAAAATTCACTGAATTTGCATAAGTTTGTGCTATGGGACTATACGGTTTTTTCAGAATCAGCAGACCTGCATCGACCAGGATCGACGCAGAAAAGGAGGATTCGGTCTATCATAAATTGAGGAGGACGACATTCTGGGGGGCTACTGTCGGCTACAGCCTCTATTATGTCTGCCGTATGAGTCTCGGAGTGCTCAAGCAGCCGATGATAGATTCCGGTGTGCTCACGGCTGGCGAACTCGGTCTTATCGGTTCGGCCCTGCTTCTGGTCTATGCTTTCGGCAAGTTCATAAACGGCTTCATCGCTGACTATTGCAACACCCGCCGCTTCATGGGTTTCGGACTTTTAGCTTCGGCTTTCGTCAATCTTGCCATTGCGGTCACAGGTCTGCTATGCGTCAGATTCAGCCTGCCTCGTCCGCTCCTTTTCGTCTCCGTACTCATCCTTTGGGGGCTTAACGGCTGGTTCCAGTCCATGGGGCCCGCTCCAGGAGTCATAAACCTCTCACGCTGGTTCCCGACATCTTCCAGGGGCACATGGTACAGCATATTCTCCACAAGTCCCTATCTCGGAGAATTCATCTCGTTCATAGTCACCGCCGCCGTCGTCGCCCGTTTCGGCTGGGAATGGGGATTCATAGTGGCCTCAGCCATAGGATTTGCCGGCTCGGTATTGGTGTTCCTGACAGTGAAGGACACTCCCGAAAGCTGCGGCCTTCCGTCAGTCCAGAAACTTTCCGCTGAAGAGACGAGGCCAGAAGACAACATGAAGACCCTGATTCTGCAGAGGAGAGTCCTGAGGCATCCGGGGATATGGATTATAGCCCTTTCTTCGGCATTCATATATATTACGAAATACGCAATCGCCGGCTGGGGAGTGCTTTTCCTGCAGAAGGCAAAGGATTTCGGACTCGAACAGGCCTCCTCTTTAGTCGCTTTGGCGGCACTCATCGGAGGACTTTCCGGCACGACTTCAGCAGGCTGGATTTCGGACCGTATTTTCAGGGGAGACAGGATGAAACCCGCTCTCTTTTCCGGTCTTCTGAGCGTGCTCGCCCTTTCGCTATTCCTTTTCACTGGCGGAGGTTATGTGGCCAATCTGTTGTGTATCACGCTGTTCAATTTCTCGGTCGGGGTCCTCTACTGCATAGTGGCAGGGCTTATGGCGATTGACATAGTGCCTCGCAAGGCTACCGGAGCGGCATTGGGTGTAGTCGGCATTTCGAGCTATGTGGCAGCGTCCATACAGGACGTACTCAGCGGCTACCTCATTGAAGCCGGCGGAAATGACTTCACTGCGGCGGCAGTTTTCTGGATAAGTGCGGCCGTCATAGCGACGTTGCTGCCTGTCCTGTACTGGAATAAAGTAATCTTCAAAAAATAAACTGCCTCACTAATGAATATCTTTTTGGTCTATATCCCTTTTCTCATCAGTCATTTGCCACCGGCAAACTCCTTCTTCCAAAAGGAATCTATCCTCAAAAATCTTATTCTTATTGATGCACTTTCTTTTTTTCATATTACTAAAATAAAACACAATAAACACTAAAGCTATGGTCGTAAATTTTTCAATCGAATACAAGACCGTCTGGGGTGAATCCATATCCCTTCTCATAGGAGGCAAGACACATCCCATGACCGGCAGCGGAGACGGGCTCTGGACATTGAGACTCAACGGAGTGAAGCCTGAACAGTTAGAGGATTACGGTTATCGTGTCATGAATGAAGGCAAATGCCGCAGAAGGGAGTGGAAGCATCATTCACTGCATGTGGCCGGAGCCGCAGCCACGTCGTCGTTTTCCATAAAGGACCGCTGGCTTGACCAGCCGGAAGACGCTCCTTTCTATTCTTCGGCATTTACCGACGGCATATTCTCCCGCACGCAGTCCTCTGAACCAATGACCGCTCCCAAACCTTCCAAAGGTACAGCCCTTCTTGTCGTGGATATGCCGGTGGTCGCGCGGGACGAGACATTGGCTATAGTCGGGAACGGCAGGGGGATGGAAGACTGGAGCAGGGTTTTGCCTATGGACTCTTCCAACTTTCCTCAGTGGAGCATAGCCTTGGACGCTTCCGAATCATTTGAATACAAATTGGTTATAGCGGATGCCGTGACTCTGGAAATCAAGGAGTGGGAAGGAGGCGGAAACCGCATATTCACCGCAATCAGCGACAAATTCTGCATAATCGCCGATGAACCGCACGGTTTCGGACTCAGAAAATGGCGCGGTGCGGGCACGGCTATTCCGGTCTTCTCCCTCAGAAGCAAGGACAGCTTCGGTGTGGGCGAATTCTATGATTTGAAGAAAATCATCGACTGGGCTGTACTCACAGGGCAGTGCGTGCTCCAGCTTCTGCCGATCAATGATACGACCATGACCGGCACATGGGCCGATTCCTATCCTTACAAAGCCAACTCCACTTTCGCGCTGCATCCTCAGTTCATCAACCTGACTGCTGCAGGCGTGGCCCTTTCACCTGCATACCGCAAGCTGCAGAAAGAACTTAACGCGCTTCCGCAGGTGGATTACGAGAAGGTCAATGCAGAGAAGCTGCGCCTGCTCAGGAATGTGTTCAAGAAGAATTTCGCGAAACTCAGCCGTACGGCGGCATACAGGAGGTTTTTTGACGGGAACAAAGAGTGGCTGCTGCCATATTCGGCGTTCTGTGCTCTGAGAGACGCCTTCGGAACGGCGGAATTCGGGAAATGGGGAGAATATGCCGTGTTCAGCAACGAAGTTATGGAAAAATGCTGTGCTGAATACAAATCGGATGTGGATTTCTGGTGCTTCGTGCAATATCACCTTGATACTCAGATGAAGGAAGTGCGTGAGTATGCCCGTGAAAAGGGAGTTGTCCTCAAAGGAGATTTGCCTATAGGAATATCCCGCACGAGCGCAGACGCATGGCAGTATCCTCATCTGTTCAATATGGATTCATCTGCCGGCGCACCGCCTGACGCATTTTCCGCAGACGGACAGAACTGGGGATTCCCGACCTACAACTGGTACGAAATGTCCAAGGACGGATATGCATGGTGGAAAGCCCGCATGACCAAGATGTCGGAATATTTCGATTTGTTCAGAATCGATCATATACTCGGATTCTTCCGCATCTGGGAGATTCCTGTCGCACACTCAAGCGGACTTCTCGGCCATTTCAGCCCGGCCCTGCCTTATCCGGCGGACGAGCTGAGTTTCCTTGGCTTTGACGTGGCTTCCGGAGACTGCGTGAAACCTGGCATTGACGGGGAAACCGACGTGCTGTTCGTGGAAGATCCGGTGATGAAAGGCTGCTGGCATCCGCGCATTTCCGCCCAGAATACATCCACCTACCGCCGGCTTGATCCTCACCGCCAGCAGGTGTTCAACAGACTCCACGACGACTTTTTCTATCGCCGGCACAATGCTTACTGGAGAGATTCGGCAATGCGCAAGCTGCCTTCCCTGATGCACGCAACCCAGATGCTGGCATGTGGCGAAGACCTCGGAATGATTCCGGACTGCGTGGCTTCAGTCATGGATGAACTGAAAATCCTTTCGCTCGAAATCCAGCGTATGCCGAAGAGCACCATGGTGGAATTCGGCAATCCGGCATATTATCCTTATTTCTGCGTCTGCACCACTTCAACCCACGACATGAACCCTATACGCGCATGGTGGGAGGAGGACAGGGCGGTTTCCCAGAGATTCTACAACACCATGTTCCAGGGACAGGCTCCTTATTTCTGTGAGCCGTGGCTCTGCGAAAGAATTGTGGACGACCACCTGAAATCCCCTGCGATGCTGACCATACTTCCGCTTCAGGACTGGCTTTCGATCGACGGCTCTCTCCGTTGCGAGGATCCGGCTTCCGAGCGCATCAACATCCCGGCTGTCAGCCGCCACTACTGGCGTTACCGTATGCACCTGAACATCGAAGACCTCATCGCCTGGACCGGTTTCAACGGCCGTCTCCGTGAAATGATCGCCGCCTCCGGCCGTTGATGTCATTTATAAACGCCTTACCGGGATATCCACTGCAGGAAGTCGTCCGCACGGGCACGTGATACAGTCATTTCAAATCCTGCGTCCGGGTCGGAAATGACGAGCATGCGCCCGTTTGCCTGTTTGACTATGCTCTGTATGGCCCGGATGGAAATGATGCAGCCTCTGGAAATGCGGAAATATGAGTCCGGCAGAGTTTCGGCTATGATGTCCAACGGCTGGTCTATTACATATCTCCTGTTCGAGAAAGTGCAGAGGAAATTGGATTTTTCCTCAGAATAGAAAAATGCGATGTCGTCTATAGGGACGGGCACTATGCGGTCGTTTATTCGGACGATGATTCTCTCCTTCTTCTTGGTGTCCCTGTTTTCTATGAACTTGAGTATCTTGTCTATATCCGTAGGCAGATTGCTCGTCGAAGCCCTTTTGACTGCCCTGTCCAGTTCGGCTGGATTTATCGGCTTGAGCAGATAGTCGATGGAACCGGCCTCGAATGCCTTGAGGGCATAGCTGTCGTAGGCGGTAGTCATTATGACCTTGGCATTCACTTCCGCCTGTTTGAAAATGTCGAAGCAGTTTCCGTCTGACAGTTCCACGTCCATGAACACAATGTCCACACCGCCGTCATTTGTCCAGCCTCCGTGCATGCCTGCTCCGTTGGAAGAGTGGCTTTGAAGCCATGCGACAGTTTCGGCCACAGACCCGGTGCATCCTACGATTTCAATCTGGGGATATCGTGTCTTCAATGTCCTTGCAAGTGCTTTGCGGGCCATTTCTTCATCTTCTACAATAAGAACTCTCATAGTATCGGTGGTTAGCGAGTCCGCGTGCGTTTTCCGCTTCCAATCAGCGGAAGCCGTACTATATATTCATCTGCGGTCTCTTTTATTTCTATTTCTTTGTTTTCCAGATCCTTGTATTGTTGCCTGATATATTTCAGCCCGACTCCCGTGGACGGGGCGAGGCTTTTCTTGGGGATAAGGCTGTTGCTTACCGTAATGTATTCCCCGTCAGTCATGATGTTGATTTTCAAAGGGTTTGCGGCAGCCACCCCGTTGTGCTTGAATGCGTTCTCCACAAGCATCTGAACTGCGCACGGAGGTACGGCCTTGTTGAGGTCCTCTGCCCTTATGTCCTCCCTGACTTCAAATCCGACCGGGAAACGGGCCTTCATCAGGTCGATGAACTGGTCCACGAATTCCATTTCATTTGTCAGCGGCACCGTCTCCTCGTCCTCTTTGCTGAGCATATAGCGGTACAGCCCGGCCAGCTTGTGTATGAATTCGCTTGCATTCTCGGTCTGTCCGTCAGTTACGAGTCCGTCCAGCACATTGAGTGAATTGAAAAGGAAATGGGGGTTTACCTGCTGTTTGAGTTTTTCATAGCGGAACTGTGCGCTGTGCCTTTTTTCCCTCTCCATAATCACTGTCTGGCGACTTTCTATGACATAATTGAAAAGGTAAACTAAGCTGTAATAGGAGACAACTGCCACAACGCAGAATACGAGCAGCTGCACAAACCACATGTTCATTCCCATGCTCACGTGACAGTCAGGGTGAAGGCAGAGCATAGCCGCATAGACAAAGGAAAGCAGCAGAATGAAAGTGCAGAGAATAATGATGAACAGCGTGTGCCCCACAGCGGACTTTATGACGGAAGAATATCTTACAAAGATGACGTTCAGGCAGATGACAGTAATCGTGACTGCGGAATTGGACATCATCATCGCCAGAATCTCCAAAGTGCTGCTGTGGGAGTTGCCGGAGGTCGAGAACACGAACACCAGTATCCTCAGGCAGAATATCATTACAAATGCAGCGATGATTATTTTCAGACCTGGCCCTGCTGGACTTGTTTCGGTCCTTGCCTGGTTGCGGTGCAGCCTGCCGGACAGCCAGATTATCCCTATGCCGAGAATGACAGTCGTTAAGAGTGTGGCAAATGCGCTTGCGACCGTCGCGGAGCTTATGAAACTGTGGAAAAGACTGCCGGCCTCTATTCCGAGTATGAAGCCGAGAACATTGGTCAGTATTGCGCAGGCGGCAGTGATTTCTATGTTGAGCTTTCTCCTCTGGCAGAGGATAATGGTCATTACCATAGTCAGGAGCGTCAGCAACAATTCATCGCTGATGCCCAATGCCCCGAGAATTACGGCTGTAACGGCATGGGCAAGGGCGAATCCCGCCACAATCCAGAAATCGGCGTTTGCTTTCAGTATAGTGCTGTCAATCTTCACAATCGTATAGAAAATTCGCCCCATGCAAGCGATGAGGCTTCCAAATCATCCGCAAGTTAAGAATAATCCCCCGAAATTCCCAAAAACCTTTTCTGTTCGTCTTGAAAAAGGGGCGTTTCATCCTTCAAAATATCCTGTTCATCTTTACGGCTCGTCCTATTTGACAACTATTTCCTATATTCGCAGGACACATTAGACTAATTAACCGGTTCATATATGAAACCAGCCAGACGAAATCTTTCTTTTTGGCAACTTTGGAACATCAGTTTCGGCTTCTTTGGAGTGCAGATAGCATATTCGCTCCAGAGCGCCAACATAAGCCGTATCTTCGCCACCCTTGGCGCAGATCCTCATAATCTCAGCTTTTTCTGGATACTTCCGCCTCTTATGGGCATGGTGGTGCAGCCGCTGGTAGGCAAATACAGCGACAGGACATGGTGCCGTCTCGGCCGCCGCATCCCGTATCTCTTCCTTGGCGCACTCATCGCAGTCATAGTGATGTGCATGCTTCCCAATGCCGGCAGTTTCGGACTTGCTGTGGGCGGGGCGATGGTTTTCGGACTTATAGCCCTCATGCTTCTTGACACCTCAATCAACATGGCAATGCAGCCTTTCAAAATGCTTGTCGGCGACATGGTCAATGAGGAGCAGAAAGCAAAGGCGTATTCAATACAGTCATTCCTCTGCAACGCGGGCAGCCTCGTGGGCTATTTCTTCCCCTTCCTCTTCGCCTGGTTCGGACTTGCCAACACAGCTCCTGAGGGACAGGTGCCTGACACGGTGAAATGGTCATTCTACATAGGTGCCGCCATACTCATCCTCTGTG
>CABQAB010000079.1 GCA_902461985.1 uncultured Bacteroidales bacterium
CCGGCCAACGGCGTCTACATCGTCCGTGTCGGACTTCCGGCCCTGTATCCGGACGGCCGCCAACTGTACGGCATGTGCAACATCGGATTTCGGCCTACCGTGAACTGCGGGTCGGACATTACGATAGAGACCAACATCTTTGATTTCGATGAAGAAATCTACAGCCTTCCGCTGCGCATCTCCTTCCTCCGCCGTCTCCGCCCGGAGACCCGCTTCTCCTCCACAACAACCCTCCGCGACCAGCTCCAGGCCGACGCCCGCCTCTGCCGTGAACTCAGTGCTGCAAAAGGATGGGACGCCTAACCTTTTTTAATTGTTTCGAGGGGAATCATTGCAAAATATCATTTCCGATATTAACTTTGCAGAGTGTGATGAACAAGCAAAACCTTAATAATTTTTTATAACATGAAAATCAAATCATTGTTGCTTTCTGCGATGGCTATCGCGACTGCATTTGTTTCGTGTCAGAAAGACGGTGACCTGACCAATCAGCCTGCCTCTGTCTCTCTTGACGTGAAGGAACTGACTTTCGAGGCTGCAGCTAACCAGACCAAAACTGTCAGTCTCACCGTGAACCGCAACTGGGAGGCTGAAGTCCCTGCATCTGCAACCTGGCTCGCAGTAAATCCTGCAAAAGGTGAAGGCTCTGCCGACGCCCAGACTATCGAAATCACTGTCAGTGACGAAAACAAGGGTAACGACCGTTCGGCTACCATCGCTTTCCGCATCGTCGGAGGCAGGGCAGAACTCAAAGTGACCCAGAAAGGTGAGCAGGGAGCGATTGTTGAGGGTGATGGCTCGCTTGAGAATCCGTATAGTATCGCACAGATATACAAACTTACGAAAGAAGGACCTATCCCGACGAAAGAGGTGTACATAAAGGGTGTTGTAACTTTGCTCGGTGAATTTGGTGGCGCTCAATATGGAAATTATACATACGATTTGTCAGACGATGCTACCCGTTCAAACTGGTACACCATTTTCAGGGGAAAATATATCGGCGGCGAGAAATTCACGTCCGCAGGCCAGCTCAATATGGGAGATGTTGTAGTTGTATATGGAAAGCCTATTTATTATAATAACCAGACCCCGGAATTTGAGGCTGGCAGTAAAATCATTACTATCAACGGTTCAGACAAGCCTTCTGCGGGATTCGCTGTAAGTGTTACGGCTCTTTCTGCCCAGGGTTCCGAAACTTCTGCCAAATTCTCTGTCAGTGCTTCAGAGGGTGTTGCATGGACTGCAACGACAAACAATGCATCTTACACTTGTTCACCTGCTTCGGGCGAAGGTTCTTCAGACGTTACTGTCAACTTCCCTGCGAACACTGCAAGTTCTGACGTTACGGTGGTTATCACGGTTTCAACAGATGCTGATGTGCCGGTGAAGTCTCACGAGATTACTCTCACCCACAAGGCTGCTGACGCTGCTGGAGTTGTGTCTGTTTCAGCAGATAAAGAGTATCTTGCCGCTAATATGAATGGAAATGTCGGGGATACCGGTGTGATCACCTATACGAATTCAACAGGAAAGTATGATGGAAGTGTGACGGAACTTAGAATCTACAAAGGCAAAGTTTTGTCTATCAATGCAACATCAGGTTATACAATCACCGAGGTTATCCTCACTTGTACGGCCGGTGAGAACACCAAACAGGGATTCTACACAACTCCTTCAAATCTTTCCGTAGATGCAGGCGCAACAGCCGTAGGTACCGTTGCTGATAAAGTTGCTACAATCTCTGTTACCGGTAATACATCAAAGGTTGAATACACTGCAACCGAAAATCAGATGCGTGTAACCAATATGATTGTAAAATACAAAGCTCTTTAGTTTTGTACTACCATTATTGATAAGATTTCAAGGGAAACCCGGCTGCTGGGCCGGGCTTCCCTTTACTCACAAAAATAAACACAATGAAATCAAGATTATTTGCGGCCTTGGCATCCGTTATTCTGATAGTGTCCTGCGACCCTGTGGACAAGCCGGGAGGCGGCTCATCGGATGAAGTTTCCGTATCTTTGAGATCTCAGTCAGCTGGAAGCAACAAGGGAAGCGTGTTCGTGACGGTGAACTGCTTCTATGACTGGACTCTTGAACTTGATTTCGGCTCAGATGATCAGTGGGCCTCTCTCTCTCATAAGTCGGGGAAAGGCTACAAAAGCAATGTCCTGCTGAATTATGACGCCAATGAAACTGACGAAAGCAGGACTGTGAGGATTATACTCAAAAGCAGCCTCGGCGAGGACATGGTTGCCTTCACCCAGGCGAGAAAAGGCTCTACAGGCGTTCAGGAAGGCTATGGTGCGGACAAGACCAGCTGCTGCTGGCTTGAACTTCCTGAAACCAATGAAGACGACGGCATGGAATGGTTCTGCCATTTCTTTACCTATAACGGCACCCAGAAGCGGAACTACTCCTTCTACTACAGCTATTCCGACTATGTGTCGCTCTGGGTGGCATATCCGCTCAATTCCAGCCTCAAGGGCAGCGGCAGCAGGTCTGACGCGTGGAATTACGACCCGCTGATTCCTTCTGACAAACAGATCAATGTCGTGGACGGCGGCATCTCCGGTTATCAACGAGGGCACCAGCTGCCATCTGCAGACCGTTACAGAGGCAATTCAAATCCTCAGACTTTTTACTCCACCAACATCACCCCTCAGCTCGGCGGTTTCAACACGGGTATCTGGGGTAAATTGGAAGAAAAGGTGAGGAACTGGTCAATCAGTTCTTCCGTGGACACTATGTATGTGGTTACCGGATGCACAATCTCGAACAGTACGACTAAAGCGAGAGACCGCAGCGGACACAGCGTGACTGTGCCTACAGCCTATTGGAAAGCCTGTCTCAGAAGGACGAGGAGCTCCGGCTGGGATGCATGCGGAATCTGGCTTGACCATTATAACGCTCCCGGTTCATTGTCTTCGTCTCTGCTTATGACCATAGATGAACTGGAGGAAAAAATAGGCATTGACCTGTATGTGAATCTTCCCGCACAGGTGGGCGAGACACGGGCGGCTCAAATCGAGTCCAGACTGAACACCTCGCTGTGGCCGATGTGACATTAGATCTTTCGACGCGGCGCTTCGCGCCTTGCTCAAGATGACAAATGGGCTCTGCTTGCTCAAGATGACAACACTGCATACGATATAAAAACTGAAACAATAGACACAATATGAAAAAGACTTTGGCTGTTATAGCCGCATTGCTCATCGGAGCGGCTCTGTCCCCTCAGAGTTCCGCCCAGAAGACAAAACAGAACTATGTCATCGGTTTCTACAACTTGGAGAATCTCTTTGACATATACGATGACCCTGTGAAAAACGATGCCGAGTTCCTTCCGGACGGAAAGAACAAGTGGACACAGGCAAAGTACGAGAAAAAGCTCCATAACATGGCGACAGTCATAAGAGCCATGGCGGACAACAACAAAAGGTGGCATACCATTCTCGGCGTATCCGAAATCGAAAACAGACTTGTGCTCGAGGACCTTGTGAGTCAGCCGGAAATTGCGGAGGCAAACTATCAGATTGTGCACTACGACAGCCCGGACCGCCGTGGCGTGGATGTGGCCCTGCTTTACAAGCCTGACCAGTTCGAGTATGTTGAAAGCGAGTCCATTCCTTTCACTTTCGACTCGGAAATCGACTTCCACGATGTCGATACATCCTATTTCAAGACCCGTGACATCCTCATGGTGCGCGGAAGAATAGCCGGCGAGGATTTCGCGTTCTATGTGGCCCACCTCCCGTCAAGGATAGGCGGCAAGGGCGGCAATCTCAGAAGCCGCGGCGCGGAAATCATCTACAACCATTCAAGGGAGCTGGAGAAGAAGTTCCCGGGCATCAAAATCGTGGCAATGGGGGACATGAACGACGATCCTAAGGATATTTCAATGGCTCAATATCTCCATGGCAGGGAACGCCTGGAGGACGTGACTCCGGATGATTTCTTCTCACCTTATCTGTCCATGCTTAAGGCGGGCTACGGCTCGCTCTGCTATCAGGGCGTATGGTGCATCTATGACCTTGAACTCATCAACTACAACCTCGCGCACGCACCTGAAGGCGGTCTCCGCATCCAGCCTGTTACCAGACATCAGGGCCGGGAGTTCTATGGCGTGATTTTCAAGCGTCCGTTCATGACCACACAGAAGGGCACTTACAAGGGCTACCCTTTCAGGACCTTCTCCAACGGAGCTTTTGCGGGCGGCTACAGCGACCACTATCCGACTTATATCGTCATCGGCAAGTAGTCAGTAGGCAAGTAACCCTCTGTCATCTCGACTGAAGCCCGAAGGGCGTAACGGAGAGATCCAGCAACAGACAAAATAAACACAATAATATGAAAAACAGACTTATTCTCGCTTTGGCGGCGATGTTCCTCAGCCTCTCGGCGTTTGCCCAGACAGGAGGCGTCAAGGCTACGGTCGTGAACCGTGCAGGAAGAGTGCCGGTTGCGAATGCCAAAGTCCTCATCGTGGACTCCGAAGCAAACGTAATCGTCGATTCACATTCCAACTCAGACGGAACGTTCCTTTACGAAGGCCTTGCGGACGGCAGCTACAGAATGACTGTCTCTGCAAACGGATTCATGCCTTCCTACATCAACCTCGTGATCGAGGGCTATGTGAAAGACCTTATTTTCGTATCTCTCGTCAGCGAGCAGGCAACCAATGATGTGGATGCTTCCGCTTTTGCCGAATTCGATATGGAAGATTCAGGCTACACCGATTCCCCTGCAATCCTTTTCGGTGCCAATGACCCTTACAACAGAATCGTGGGCTATGGTTTCAGCGACGTAAGGTTCAAGAACAGGGGCTACAACAGTGAGACCCAGGACGTGCTCCTGGCCGGCGTGAAAATGAACGATGCGATAACAGGCTATGCTCCCTTCTCGCTGTGGAGCGGTCTGAACGAGGCGACCCGCGCAAAGGAGAGCACCATAGGCACTGAAACTTCCGACTATGCTTTCGGAGGTTACAACGGTGTGACCAACATTCTCGCCAACCCGAGTTCAGTGCGTCCTGGCTGGAGGTTCAGCCTCCTCACCAACTCGGCCCTCTACCGTCTCAGGCTCATGGCCAACTATGCTTCCGGCGAGCTCGACAACGGCTGGTCTTTCGCAGCCAACGTGTCCGCGAGACTTGGCGGAAACGACTGGGTGAAGGGTGTCTACTACCGCAGTTTCGGATATTACCTCGGTGCGGAGAAGAAATTCAGTCCGGAGCACCGTCTCTCTTTCATGGTTATGGCGGCTCCGGGACAGAGGGGCGCACAGAATGCTTCCACTCAGGAGGTGTATGATCTGATGGGAGACAATATGTATAACTCCAACTGGGGCTATCAGAACGGCAAGGTCCGCAACTCCCGCGTCCGCAATACACATGAGCCTATATTCATCGTAAAATATACGGCCAACCCTCTCGAAAACCTCGAAACCAACGTGACCCTCCTCTACAGGACAGGCAAGAACGGTTATTCGGCTTTAGACTGGTACGATGCGGCCGATCCTCGTTCCGACTACTACCGCAACCTTCCGAGCTATTTCTATAACGAGGACCCGAACTGGGGCCGGAACAACATTGACAAGTTCAATATAGCCACCGAGGCATGGAAAACAGACGCCACCATCCAGCATCTGGACTGGGACAGGCTCTACAACGTGAACTACAACGCTGAGGACGGACGGTCACGCTATGTGCAGGAAGAGAGGCGCACGGACCAGAACGACTTCAACGTAGCGGCAAACGTGAAATGGGCTGCAAATAACTGGTTCACCCTCACCGGCGGTCTCAATGCGAAAATCAACCGCACTGAATATTACAAGACCATCAAGGACCTCCTCGGCGGCGAGTACTTCCTCAATACGGACAACTTCTCCGAGCGTGACTTCGCATTCTCCAAGGAGATGATTCAGAACGACTTGGACTACTATCTCGAAAACGGTTCCGCGCAGAAACTCAAGAAAGGCGACAAGTACGGCTATGACTACTATGCGCAGGTTCGCAAAGGGGATGTGTGGGCCGACGCACGTTTCAATCACGGCGGACTGAAAGCCAATGTGGGCGCAAGATTGGGCGTTTCGTCTTTCTGGAGAGAAGGACTGGTGAGAAAAGGTATTTTCGCAGGTCTGGACGAGTACGGCGAGCCTTACGAAATCAATGATATCAACGGCAATCCGGTATCCCTTTCTCCTAAGGACGAGAACGGGGAATATATAACCTCAAAGGGCAGGTCAAAGACTTCTACGTTCCTGACCTACGCAGTGAAAGCCCATGCGGAATACAATTTCCTCGGTGGACACCGCGTCTACGGCAACTTCGGATGGTTCAGCGACGCCCCTACTTTCCAGCAGTCGTTCCTTTCTCCGCGTACCCGCAACTCTTTGGTTCCGAACCTTAAGAACATCAAGACCGCTTCGGCTGACATTAACTACCAGTGGAGCGCAAACGGATTTGACATCAGGCTCACCGGATTCTGGACAAAGATTATGGATGACACATATCTGAGGAGTTTCTATGACGATTCCCAGAACTCATTCACCAACTTCGCGCTTGCAGGCATCGACAAGAGGCACATGGGACTGGAGTTGGGATTCAAGCTTCCTCTCGGAGTGCAGGGACTCAGTCTCCAGGGTGCATTGAGCTGGGGTGAGTATATCTATACTTCCACTCCTACGATGTACCAGACTTTCGACAACAGTGCGGAACTGGTTGAGGACACTTACAACAAACCTGTCGTATATTGGGCAAGCAGTCCTGTCTACAAAATCAAGGACAATCTGAGCATCTCCCAGCAGGAGACGATGCTCAAGTCAACCATCGTTCCTACTGACTGTTTTGAGACGGATGAAAACGGCAACTTTGTGGTTGAAAAGGTGCAGAAGCATCATGTGCCTTCCACTCCTCAGTTGGCTGCGAACTTAGCGTTGAACTACCGCACCAATTCATACTGGTTCTTCACTCTCGGAGCGAATGTCTACGCGTTCTCATATCTTGACATGAACCCTCTTTACAGGACCATGAAAGCGGCTGCAGGCCCGGACAGCAAGATGGACGACCTCTACATCGCCGAGCATCAGAACGGCTGGCTGCTGAATGAAGAATATGTGGCCAAAGGCCTTACTCCGGGCGAAATCAACTATATGACACAGCAGGAGATGTTCAAGCCGGCTGTGGTGATGAACCTGAGCGTGGGCAAGTCATGGTATATCCACAGGACATATAACCTCGGATTCTCCCTCGAAGTCAAGAATCTTCTCAACAACCGCAACGTCAGGACTGGCGGTTACGAGCAGACAAGGCTCGCAGACAGCGAAGATTTTACTAACTATTACAAGTTTGACTCCAAGTATTTCTATATGCAGGGTGTGAACTATATGTTGAACCTTTATTTCAGATTCTAATTATGAGCAGAAGATTTTCATATATTCTGGCTGCTGCGGCCATGATGCTGTCAGTTGCATGTGAAGAGTTCCAGCCTGTTTTCACGGGGACTTATCCCAACCCTCCGGCGAATTCTGAGAACGGCGTTTTCGACCCTTCAGTGATTCCGTCTGACAAGCTCGTGACAATCAAGGAACTGGCCGGACGTTTCAAGCAGGCGGCTGCCGAAGCGAGCGTCACTGACTTCAGCGTGTGGAGCTGGACGGTTTCCGAGGAACTCTGGGTGAAGGGACGTATCACCACTTCTGACCGTTCGGGCAATTTTTACAAGTCCCTTTATATTCAGGATGCTGCTGACGGCCCTGGAATCGAGGTGAAATTGGGAAGAAACTCCCTTTATAACGAATATAAGCTCGGCCAGGAGATTTATATCAGTCTGGACGGACTTGCTGTCGGTGAATATGGCTGGAAATCAGGTAATTATGCCGGGGAGGGCATGGTGCAGATAGGTGCTTCCGACCCGTCCGGAAAATATGCGACTTCCTACATCGAACACCAGTATCTCATCAACAGCCATGTGTTCAAGGGAGATCCCTCTGACATACAGATAGTGAAACCGAGGGTGGTCAAGGCTTCCGAACTTCCAGCCATTTCCAAGGCTACTACCAATGAGGATTCATGGAGGGTCAGGGATCAGACCCAGGCCGATAATGCCAACATCGGTGCTCTGATTACTCTTGAGGACCTCAGCTATGGGGACGAGATTTTCGCATTGCTCTATATCCGCGGCACTGAGTCGAACAAGAACTCGTCAAACAGGATTTTCCTTTCTGACGTCACATGGAATGTTGATACATGGGCCATATCAAAGACAGGCTTCAAGAAGCATATCATGGAGGGAGACTGGGATTCGGCTGCTGTGGGCAATTCAGGCCAGGGCGACGGCACTACTCTTCTCGATGTAAAGGATGAACTGCTGAAGAATGTGAATGCCTATTCGGTGAGTCAGTATTTCGAGATGCCGGGCCGGTGCCGGCCTTGATTTCGTAG
>CABQAB010000080.1 GCA_902461985.1 uncultured Bacteroidales bacterium
CGATGCCATTATCCATGAGATGTCGATAGTCTATGGACTCTCTGTGACGATAAATCCGGTGCCGTCTGATGAACTTACTCAGATGCTTGGAATCTATTACCGGCAGTCTGCCAAGGACGAGGTCTCTGCCGTCAGTCCGGACCTTGACTTCGTGGCGAATCTGATTGAGGAGGCGTATCGGCTTCACGCCAGTGATATCCATATAGAACCGTTTGAACATAAGTGCCGTGTGCGCTTCAGAATAGACGGCAGGCTTATAGAGCGGCATATCATAAAACCGGGCGAATATCCCTCTCTTGTGAACAGAATCAAGATTATGTCCAGTCTTGACATCTCCGAGAAGAGGCTGCCGCAGGACGGCAGGATAATGTATTCCCACGGGGAGATTAAATTTGACATCAGAACATCAGTAATGCCTGTGTCCTACGGTGAGAAGATTGTTCTGCGGCTTCTTGCCAGGGGTGGGACTCATTTGACTCTGGAAGAGTTGGGACTGGACGAAAGGCAGATGGATGACTATCTCGCATCCATATCAAGGCCGCACGGGCTGATTCTTATTAGCGGGCCAACAGGCTCAGGGAAAAGCACCACACTATATGCCACGCTGGAGCGTCTGAACAGGGTTGACAATAACATCTTGACGATTGAGGACCCTGTGGAATACACCCTTGAGGGTGTGAGCCAGGTACAGCTCAAGGAAGAAATCGGGCTTACCTTTCCTGTGGCCCTGAGGACATTCCTCAGGCAGGACCCTGACATAATTATGCTTGGAGAGATTCGTGACGAGGACACTGCGGAGATGGCAATCCGGAGTTCTCTGACCGGGCATCTCCTTCTCTCCACTCTGCACACGAACAGCGCTTGGGGATGTATCACACGACTGACCGACATGGGTGTACATCCGTACCTTCTTTCCGAGACCTTGATTGCGTGTGCCGCACAGAGGCTGGTCCGTCTGCTCTGTCCTCACTGCAAGCGGGAAGCGGAAGGCCATTGTGTCAGAACAGGATGTCCCCGCTGCCATTATACCGGCTATATGGGACGCAAGGCGATATATGAAATAATCAGGATGGACGCCTATCTGTCCGAGGCGGTCAGGGAGGGTACACAGGATGTTGGGACCTATCTTGCCGGAAAAGGAGTGAAGACTCTGAGGGACTCCGCAATGGCACTATATGAGAACGGCGAGACATCGTACGAGGAGATTATACCATTATTGAGTGAATGCGTATGAAACGAATATTATTGTTTTTGACCTTTTTCTGCTGGCTTGCCTTGACTATGCAAGCAAGTGGAGATTCGAGGGAGAGACTTCTGCGCACTGGACTGGATGAATTGGCTGTGCGCGATACGGCATACAACCAGAGGGTTGATGTTTCTGTGACAAATTTCTCGATTGCCGAACTTGTCAAGGGGATTGCAATAGCCAACGGGCTGAGTATCGATGTCAATTTTGACAGGAAAAAGAGCATCACCTGCAATTTCATTCAGCAGCCGGTGAAGGATGTGCTGTATTTCATCTGTACGGAGAAGAATATAGATGCTGAAATTGTTGGCAATATTGTGACGCTTGTGGATTATAAACCTCCGGTTCCCGCACCGGTTGTTGATATTGTATATGACCGGGACAGTGCAAAAATTTCTTTTGACTTTTCTGCCTGCCGTCTTGACACGCTCTCGCGGCGTTTCGCGTCCGTAACAGGTGTAAACATTGTAGTTCCAAATTCGATAGCGGAGCGTGAACTTTCTGCTTTCGGGCGCGATATGGGCATAGATGATGCAGTACAGACCATTGCGATGGTGAACGGGCTGTATGCCCGTCAGGAGAATGGCAGGGACTGGATTCTGTCTAAGGAAAACCGGACACCGAAGTCAGCGCAGCCTAAGCAGCCGGGGTCGCTTGTCTCTGTATATCCTATGAAATACAGGACTGTTGACAAGGTTGTAGAAATAATTCCGGCAGAACTGAAGCAGGATGTGGAAATCAAGACTTTTCACGACCTGAACAGCCTTGTGATAAGCGGAGAGTCCGGCAGATGTGACCGGATTACGGCCTTTCTTGACGAGATTGACAAAAGCGTGCCCCTCATTTCCATTGATGTGATTATCGTGGATGCCACGACGAACAGTTCCCAGTCTCTTGGGCTGGGAATAGGTGTCGGTTCAGGTGAAACAAAGTTCAGAGCTACGGCAAGCCCTGGTCTGGATGTCACTCTCAATGCAGAATCTTTGAAACGGCTTCTGGCATCATTCAGCGGCTTGGGCTCGATTAATCTCGGTCCGGTGACTTCTCTTTTTTATGCGGACCTTCAATTGCTTGAAGAGGCGGGAAAGATAGTTCTTCGTTCAACCCCGCGTCTCTCTACCCTCAACGGGCACAAGGCCACATTGAAAAGCGGAGAGGTCAAATACTATAAGGAAAGTCAGGTGAACATTATCGGGACTCAGAATCCACTCCAGTCGGAATCGTATCTGTGGAAGAATGTGGAAGCCAGTTTTGTACTTGACATTACTCCTCATGTGAGCCGGGACAGCACGATAACCATGGATATCTGTCTCAGCCAGGATGAATTTACAGCAGATGACGAAGACAAATACACTCCGCCTGGTATATCCAAGAGGAGTTTTACATCAATAATCAAGGTGAAGGACGGTGAGATGGTTCTTCTCGGAGGAATAGAGAAGAACCTGAGTGACAATACTTCCAAAGGACTGCCGTATGTGGCAAGGGTGCCTGTCTTGAGGTCTGTTTTCGGCAAGACCCGCAAGGTGAAGACGGATTCCCGGCTTAACATATTCATAAAACCGACGATTGTGCAATGACTCAAAGGGATTTCATATTACCTTGCAGAGTGTGGTCCTCAGTTCTTCAAATTGACGCTCCGGAAACGGTTTCTTATGAAAAGGAGCAATTTGAAAATGGTCCAGTTGTGGTTTTCGTGACTGGAGAGGCTGTCGGCAGCAAGACTTACGACATTTCCGACCCAATAGTCAGAAGGATTGAGACTAATTCCGATCTCTATGTATCTGTTCACGACAATGAGTCGATAGACTATGTGCGAAGGAGTCTTGTGGATTCCGTTGTGGCGAATCTGGGATGCTGTGTAATAGGGGTTGTCGTGTGTGGAAGTATGGAGTCGGTGGATGTGGATGCAGAAGTGGCAGAAGTCCGCCGCAGGCGTTTTGCAGTTTCGACATTGAAAAAAGATATTCCTCTGGTGGATTACCTCGCTTCGCGATTGTTGAAGCGGATTCTGCTGCCAGTCCTTTTGGCATATCTTGCCGTTCTTCTTGCCAACTTCTGTTTTCATTCTACCTTGACGGACAGGCTTGGCGATTTGCATTCGGCGTATGCAAAGGAATCTGTCGAGGCGAAAAAGCGATCCGTGGTAACGCAGGCACAAGAGAAGCTGTTCGCAGAGTACGAAGCGGTTCATAATGCAGAGGTTACATTAATATCCGATAATGTAGCTTCTGTGATTCCTGATGACATACGATTGAGTTCTCTTGTTCTCGATGCTACTCGGGTGAGACTGAGTGGTGAGGCTTTCACTTCTGAGACTGTGATGGCTTTGGTGGAAAAGCTTCGGGACTCTGTGGAATGCAAAACAATAAATGTAGATATGCTGGAGAAGGACAGGAAAGAAGATTTGTTCAGATTCGAAATACAGATTTTGTTATGAAGAAGTTCTTTCCTTTAATCAAGTTGACGGCGGTGCTGGTGTTTGTGCCTGTCGCAATATATGCTTTTGCTGTTTCGGACACGGTGAATTTGTATCGGGAATATCGCCAGGTTAAGAAAAGTGCCGGAACAGTACAGGTTGCAGATAAAATAGAGAAGCATTCTGCATCTGCTCCTCTTCTCAGCAATGGGGAATTTATGAGGATGATTTCATCCGACTGTATTGAAAACAAGGTTACGGTTGGACATTTCTCTCCTAAAGAAATCGGGAACGAAGGACCGTTTCATCTGGTATCTGCGCAACTGGTCCTGACGGGTGGATTTGTCGGTTTGCTGAAGGTATTGGGCATCATAGAGAAAGTTCAGGATATAAAGATGAGTAGCGCGGAGTTCATGACAATCAAGATTGGAAAGAACGGCAGGACTGTGCAGATGGAATTGACTCTAATGCAAATTGAGAATCATGGTTTATGATGGCGGGTAAAATACACAGGCTTCGGGCTTTCACTCTTCCTGCTGTGCTGGTGGTGTCGGTCCTGATATTGTTGCTGATACTTTTTTCGTATTCTGCGATTACTCTGAAAATGCAAAGATATTCGTTGTATCACGAAAAGAAACAACTGCGAGAGGATTTGAAATCAGCCTTGCTCCTGTATTGTGTGGACAGTACGCTATGTGTCGCCGGGGATTCTGCCGAGACTGAAGTATTTGCTGGCCATGATGCTGTGACTGTATCGGTGGAGCGGTATGGTCTGTATGAAAAAGTTCAGCTCCGCAACACCTACCCTGACAAGTACAGCTGTCTTGTGGGACGGAGATGTGATAGTGACCGAAAGTCGGCATTCTGGCTTTGCGACAGAAATAGGGCGTTGTCTTTGGCCGGGGATGCGAGGATTGAAGGACTGGTCTATATGCCCTTGAACGGCATCAATTATACAGATGTTGGCGGCCGGTATTATAGTGGGGCACAGATTCCTGCACCTCTTCTTTCAATATCATCGAAGGAACTTCCTGCTGTCGATTCCGTCCAGTTTAAATATGCAGGGCAGCTGTGCCGGAAATCAGATGCCGAAGTTGAACTTGAAAAAACTGTTCGGGACACTGTGATTTGTGGCCGCGTCGTGAGGATAAAGTCCGGATTCCGTGGAAGTCTCCAGCTGTTCGCCTCTGATTCGGTAATTGTTGAAAGCGGTTCGGTTCTGGAGTTTCCGTCAGGGATATATGTGGATTCGGGAGAACAAAGACCGTATGTTGTTTTGGAGAAAGGTTCCAGTGTCAATGGTTATGTCATTGTCACAAGTTTTAATTCAGACAGCCAACTTCGTTATCCGAGCTATGTCCAGAAGAAAGGGGCAGAACTGTCCGGTTTGCTGTATGTGAATGGTTCTTGCAATTTAGAGGGCGACATCAAAGGTGCAGCATATATAAAGGATTGTTATTACTGTTCTAAAGGAAATGTCTATGCGGGTACACTGTATGATGCCAAGATTGTCAGGAGTGATTCTTTGGCGTTCCCGATATTTTTGAAAGGTCCGTATGAACGCAAAAAGATAAAAAAGATGCATTGATTTATGGATAGGAAGAAGATTGTGACATCTGCTCTGCTGGTTGCGGTGGTCTTGATATGGAGCACTGTGATATTGAAAGTGGTTCGTGGAAGCCGAAGGGAGGAGAGTGCTCCTGTAGAGAGAATGCCGGATAAGCCCTCGCTGAAAGTGCAAAGAGATTCTTTGAAACTGGATTACAGAGACCCGTTTATCGGTGATTTTGTCAGGACAAAGCAGGAAAACAAGATACCTCAAGCTCGTGTTCATCGTATTAGCAAAGAGCCGAAGCAACCCCCTCCAGCGCCTGATTTCACATTCAAGGGATTGATTGGCAATGAATCCGGACAGAAAGCAATGGTCTTAAATAACGGCAGTCTGCACCTGCTTGGTGTCGGAGATACATTTGGTGAATATGAAGTTGTTGGAATTTTCCCTGAATATGTATTGGTAAAGAGTGGAAAATTTGAGATTGAAGTAAAGGTGAGATGAAATGGTCGTTGAAAGCAGCTTCGCTTGTTGAGGCATTGGTGGCATCGGTTATTTTCCTGACAGTGTTTATGATTGCTATGAGTTCCTTGACGAATATCGCTCGGATTAATTGCATAGGGCCAGCTCCTGTGGATGTAGAAGATGCGGTCAAAGAATGTATGGAGAAATTTGCGGAGCAACCTGCCCCGAGTGCATCTTATGAGTATGAGTGGGGTGCCGTGGCAATTCAGGCGGAGCAATATAAGGGTGTTGGCGGCTTGTTGGATGTAACTGTTACAGCAAGGGCACATAATAATAGATACACAGTTATTTACAGATATTTGATATGTCCCCGTTCAATTTAAAGTTAAGGGCGAGCACATTAGTGGAGGTCCTTGTGACTATGGCTTTGTCCGGACTTCTGCTTCTTGCCGTGTATGATGGACTTGACATTATTAGCAGCATTGCCGGTAGATTTAACAATGCAGACATTTATGAACATCTTGACTGGCTGGAGCACTATGAAGTTTTGGAGTTCCGTTCTGACAGTGTTCGGAAGGAGGGGACTGCAAATGTGTTTTATGTATATGGTGAACCGGCTGACACACTTTTGAATTATGGAATTTAAAAGAACTTTCTTTTCTCAACTGAGGACTCTGATATGTTCGGGACTTAGCTTTTCCGATGCGTTTGAACTGATAATAGAAAGCACAAAGACTAAAGAAAGGGCTATGTATGTCCGTATATTTGACGAGGTGGTTTCCGGAAAGGAACTCTGGCGCTCTTTGGAAGTTGACATGGTCTTTACGGAACTGGACAGAGGCATCGTCAGGGTTGGCGAGGAAACGGGGCGTCTTACGGAGGCTCTGGATTTCCTCACCGAATACTATCAAAAACGCGAAGAACAGAAAAGGATGGTTGCAAGTGCTTTAAGCTATCCGATAATCATATTGTCGATAGCTGTAGTAGTTCTCGTTTTTATGCTTTTGGTGGTAGTTCCTATGTTTGAACAGGTGTATGCAAGGCTGGGCGGAGAATTGCCTGCGGTGACGCAGCGTATTATAAGTTTGTCTGAGTCATCTCCGGCAATACTTGGAGCCGTGTTTATCATTGTTCTGCTGCTGTACGGCATAAGGCATCTCTACGGCTCGTCGGACAGATATCGGAGCGTTGAGTCCTGCATTATTATGAAACTTCCGTTGGTGTCTGCTGTGATAAGGAAATACCAGTTGTCGCGCTTTTGTCGGATAATGCATCTTCTTGTTTCTTCTGATGTCTCCATTCTTCAGTCGTTGCGTCTGATGCAGGGAATTGTTACATTTTATCCATATCATAAAGCGATTGAGGAAGCCTGTCAGTTGATACAGAAAGGAGGAACTCTTTCGGACTGTATGGGGCGTCATGAAGATTTATTTGGCAGGCGTTTTCTGGTTTTGTTGAAAGTAGGGGAAGAAACCAATTCCCTTGAACATATGCTTAAGGCTCAGGCGAACGATACCAGTGCCGAGCTCGAACATGAAATTAAGCAGCTCAACAATATTGTGGAACCTGTTCTCATTCTTGGAATAGGCATTATTGTGGCGTTCGTTCTGATAGCGATGTATATGCCGATGTTCAAGTTGGGAATGACGATACAATAAAGAATCTAAAGAATTGTCGGCCGGTTTTTGGGGAATCTGCATTATTTGACTATTTTTGTCCAGGCAGATGTTTATGGCTATGGAAAATTCAGACATAAGGTGGATACAGAGGTTTGGCAATTATCGCAAGGCATTGGCGAAATTGTCACAGGCTGTTGCAGTCATCGACAAAAGCATTGGCCTGGGCAGCGAATTTGATGAACTTTTGAAGGAAGGGCTCATCCAGAGGTTTGAATACACTCATGAACTGGCCTGGAAAGTGATGAAGGATTATGCGGAGTATCAAGGATATACGGAAATACGCGGCTCTCGGGACGCATTCCGGCAGGCTCTGCAGATGGGCATCATTGACAGCGGTGACTGGATGAACTCCATAGCCGACCGCAATCTCACATCTCACGACTATGATGACGCTGAGGCAGAGAAAATCTACAATGCCGTAGTCAATACTTATCTTCCTCTGTTCCTCAAATTTGAGCAAACAATGTTCCCGTTGACGGGGCAAAACAGTCTTTTCTGATATGGCGTACGGCTTAAAAGATTCTGAATTCGATCAGATTTCGGCTCTCTTTGCAAAAGATGATGATATAGAAAAAGTTATATTATATGGTTCCAGAGCTAAGGGTAATTTCAAGCCATTTTCGGATGTAGACATTACTCTCATAGGGGCAAAGCTGTCTAAAGACAACCTAAGAAAATTGGTTCTGGCATTGGATGAAAGTTTTCTGCCATACAAATTCGACGTATCCATATTCTCAAAACTGACCAATCCGGATTTGATAGCACAAATAAAAAGCACCGGCACAGTCATCTATCAGAAAGGGTGATGTCGCGAAGCGACAGAGTGGTGGACCAGCGTACCCGACAAAAAAAGAGAGGCGTAAACCTCAAACTCACTATCAAGGGCTTTGCCCTTGAGTCCGCAAAAGCGGACGCGGCGTAGCGACGGAATGGAATGGAGGAGAGCAGACGCCGGACGGAAAGGGTTCCGTCCGCATCTCCCAACGGGAGATGTGGTATAATTGACATTTTTGGTTGGTGATCATGACAAAAGTGGTTGGTGGAAGAGT
>CABQAB010000081.1 GCA_902461985.1 uncultured Bacteroidales bacterium
ACTGCAGGGCTGCCCTTGAGATTCATTTCGGAAGTGTTGCCACCCATGAGTTCAGCCAGCTCGTCGTGGACGATCTTGACAATCATCTGCTGAGGCTTCACCGCCGTCAGCACATTCTGTCCCAATGCCTTGGTCTTGACATTGTCGCAGAACTCCTTGGCAGTCTTGTAATTGACGTCCGCGTCGAGCAAGGCCCTGCGGATTTCCTTGAGCGATTCCGCTATGTTGATTTCAGTAATCTTGCCCTCACCCTTGAGAATCTTGAAAGATCTCTCCAGTTTTTCCGATAAATTTTCAAACATAAAAGTCTCAGTTTCAGTTCCAATTTCGTTAAAGATTGCAAATTTAGCCAAAATTTCCGATTTTTGTACCGTATGGTATCTTGATTGTAAAAATACCGGATTTGCATTAGTAATATGAAAAAAATTAACTGCATCAATAAGAATAAGATTTTTGAGGATAGATTTCTTTTGGAAGAAGGAGTTTGCCGGTGGCAAATGACCGATGAGAAAAGGAATATGGACCAAAAAGATGTTCAAGAGTGAGGCAGCTTATTTTTTGAAGATTACATAGTTTGTTCGCCTTGGATATAAAAACTTCATTATTGACAACGGCCATTGTCGCCGTAACACTTTCGCTGCTCCTTTGCCTTATAAAGGTGCCGTATTCACCGTACACCCGGAAACTCAGCTATACGAAAACCGCGATTGCCATCTGTTTCGCCATAGCCGGCATCATATTCGGATGGACTATCTACCGCATCGATTTCGAATGGAGCGACACTTTCCCGGCAATGATGACCTTCATAGTCACAGGCATATCGTCCACAATACTGTCATCGTCGCTTATGCATCTTTTAGACATTTCCTCCACATCGAATGACAGGAACCTGCTGAACGTAATCGTGGACATAATCTTCGCATTCGCGCTTGCCTTCTATTACGACAATCCTCTGAAATGGGTCAGGATAACTGTTTTCGCAGTCAGCATAGCCCTTTTCATCGCCCAGTGCATCGCCCACATCATAGCCTTCAACAAAGCCTATATGAGTGCCCTGCACAATCTGGAGATATATTACGACGAGGATGAGGAACACAAGCTGAAATGGATACGCTTCTGCTATATCCTGATGATGCTCACCCAGATGTTCGTGCTTGTGTATCTGCTGCTGCCGAGTTCGCTGATGAAGGTCTATGTGCTGTTCTATGCCCTCTTCATGCTGTATTTCTCAGCCAATTTCATTTCATTCTTAGGCTCGCACAAGATTCTTCTGGACGCCTTTGCCTACAAGGCCCTGTTCGGAGAGGGGCGGCAGCGGAAGACGAGGAAAGTTGAAAGCAAGCCGAGGAAAAAGAGTGATGCCAGGAAAAATACAGATGAACTTATCTATACGGACAAAGACCTCCAGAAACTCGACCATGCAATATCAGCCTGGGTTGAAGCCGGGAAATACAAGGAATACGACAAGACCCGCGAAGAAATTGCGGAAGAGCTGAGGACCAGCAAGGAACTGCTTCAGATTTATTTTGCCGACAAGGGAGTGGATTTCAGAACATGGAGGACAAGGCTGAGGATTGAGGATGCAAAGAAAGAACTATTGTCCAACAAGAACCTGTCTGTCAATGCGATAGCGGAGAGGTGCGGATTCAGCGACCGTTCCAATTTCCACCGCCAGTTTCAGAAACTCATGGGATGTTCTCCGAAGACATGGAGGGAGACCGACGGCAATCCAGTCGCGGAGGATGCCGGAAAACCAGAGTAAGAACCGTTACTTCGCTTCGCTCACGCTACTTCGTCGATGACGGCTTGATACAGCCGTCTATAAGTCAGGTTCCAGTTATCTGTCCAGCAGATACCTGCTCCAGAACAGCCGGTCGGACTTGGATGAGTGTCTGCCCTGATAACCGCGGTAACCGTGCATCCCGTCCGGATAAATCATCAATTCGAAATTCTTTCCCTCCTTCTGCAGCCGGTCCACGAGAACAAGTGTGTTCTGGAAATGCACGTTGTCGTCCCCGGTGCCGTGAGTCAGCATCAGCACCGGTGAATTTGCACCCAAGTTTGAATCACAATTGAAATCCCCCTTATATTCAGACACATAGTTCAAAACGCAGGAACTTGCATATCCCTCGGCGTTGGTCTGCGGAGTTTCCATAAAACGCTCGGTGTAGTGACTGTCGTAGAGAGTCCAGTCATATACTCCCCCGCCGGCAATTCCGCAGCAGAACCTCTCCGGATGCCTCATCACTAACATTGCAGTCATGGTGCCTCCGAAAGAGAAGCCTTCGACCCCTATTCTGCCGCCGTCAATGTAAGGCAGAGAAGAAAGATAGTCAGCCCACTCGCAGAAATCGTTTACGGGAGCTGTCGTAAGATCTTTGTAGACATAGTCTTCTCCCTCGCGCCCATTGTGTCCGGCCGCCCTGGAATCGCAGACAATCTTGACTATGCCGTTCTCATACATCCATATTTCAGTTTCCGAAGGTCTGCGGTAGCGGTCTCGCACATAAGGCGTGTCCGGTCCGCCGTAAATTTCCATGACGACGGGATATTTCACACGGCCGGTTGAATCGAAGTCCTTCGGCAACGTAATCATTGCGGGCAGGTCAAAGCCGTCTGAAGTCGTCATTCCGATAAGCATGGGGCGAAGTCCGGGCAATGATTCCGTACTGGCATCAGGTGTTTTGACATCCTGCGTCCTGGCAGCAGGCGTTTTGGCTGTCGTCGGTGCCGGGGTTTTTGCGGTGGCTTCTGCGGTGGCCTCTGCCGGACTGATTGCCGGTACAGGCTCGAAAGACCTCCTTATACCGTTATGCAAAAGGCATTTGTATTCTTCAGGTGGTGTACAGGAGTTGGAAAGCATCACTGTACATGATTTGAAATCACCGGCTATGGAGACTCTGTCCACATTCATGTCCAATGGAGTCAGCGCGAGCGGCTGAGGCCATCTGCGGGCACTTTTCAGACTCAGCGAAAAAAGTGACGTCCTCGGTGCGCCGTTGAGTTTGGCGGTGAAATAGAGAACTCCCGCTTTTTCATCCACTTTCAACACGGCAGCTGACCAGAAATGCCCGTCCGTAAGCCGGCGTACTACCTTCCCGTTATATGAAATGAAATAGATCTGGTCCCAGCCGGTCTCGAAACGCCTTGCCACATAAAGCCCATCCTTTCCGAAGACCACATTCTCGAACCACGACAGCCAGGTGGAATATTTCTCGTTGTATATCAAATTCTTGTGGCCGTCTGACGCATCCACCAAAAAGAGATTCAAATCATTCTGGACCCTTGGCAGAGTCGGCACACAGAGACTGCTGCCGTCAGAATTCCAGAAAGGGATGCCGAAATAACCGTCGCAGAAAGCATCCTCCCCATACGAATCCCCGAACGCCGAATTGGAGACAGTGTGGTCACCACCGACAAGCGGGAAGTCTGCCCAGACTACATTTTCAGAGGGATATGACCGGCCGGCACCTGACACCCGGGCATCCAAATCCACAAAACCTATTCTGACCAAAGGATTCCACTGACCGGCCTTCGGATAGCGCGTGGCGTTTATCCGTCCCGGATAGCCGGAATGCCCGAGTGAATCCGCATCAGACGAGCCGGAAAATGGAGAATAGATAGGAAAATACGGCACTTTGCTGTTGTCGAAACGGTAAAACGCTATTCTGCGGCTGTCCGGAGACCACCAGAAAGCACGGTAGCGTGACGGACGCCCGAGAATCTCCTCATAGTAGACCCAGGAAGCATAGCCGTTGAGTATGAGTTCGCTGCCGTCATCCGTAAGCCTCAAAACATTCCCGTCCTTTACCTTCTTGACCCAAAGGTCATTATCTTTAGTATAGGCTATCATGGACGAATCCGGCGACCATTGCGGATTGACCATGTCTTCAGTGACATACAGATTCTTGTCAACTGTCCCGGCAGTGAGCTGTGCCGCAGCCGCAAACAAGGAAACAACAGCAGTAAAATATCCCATAATCAAACGTTTTTCTTTCACCATCACTTCAATCATTGAACAGTTCATCTTTGAAATTCACAAAATACACTTTTTCAACAGCTCTTGTCAATGCAGTATACAGCCATTTCAAGTCTTCGACCATAAGTTCCTCCTGCCAGAAAGGATTGTCGATGAACACGCATTTCCACTGTCCGCCCTGGGATTTGTGGCAGGTAAGGGCCTCCGCATATTTCAGCTGGAGAGCGTTGTAGTATTTGTCTTCCCGCACGGCCTGCCACCTCTTCTTTTTGCTGGCGATGTGGCTGTAATCCTCATTAACCCCTGCATACAGTGCATTCTGCTGGTCATAGGAAAGGGAAGCTGTTTCAGAGGACAATGTGTCTAAAATCACTTTCGCAGTGATTTCCTGCTCCCCGTAGTCAGGCAGCATCAGTCTTGCAGTAGCGAAATGCAGGCCGTAACGCTCCTCGAACGAGGAAATATGCAGAAGTTTGGCGATGTCCCCGTTGGCTATATAATCCAGCCCCTCGACTTTCTCGCAGAACTGATAGCAGTTCTTGACTATCATCAGTTTGTCTCCCCTCACCAAAGCCTCCTCCTTGAACTGGACAGCGGCCCTTATGCCCATGTTGTAGCGGTTCGCCCGTTTGTTGGAACGGCATAGTACGACGACCTCGTCTTCTCCGTATGTAGAATAAGCATCGGTAACTGTTTCAATCAGGTCTCCACCCCCAATCCTCTCCACATCATCGAAACCTGAAGTCGAAAGTCCGATTTCGTCAATGGCATAGGCAGGTGAACCATACGGATCTGAAACTATGAGTTCGCGGAGGCGTGTGGCATTTTCCAGAATCCCGGACTGCTTCTGCTGGCGGACGACCTCGGTAAGCTGGCAGAACAGCGAGCCGCCTAACATTGCCACATACTCTTTTGACAAAGCAGGACTGCAGTCCATGCCGACTGGCGGAAGCTGTGCGGAATCCCCTATCAGAAGCAGACGGCATCCAGGACCTTTGCGGACGAACGTCACCAAATCCTCTAAAAGATTGCCAGTGCCGAAAGCGGCGGTAGCGTTGGCGGAAGATGAATCTATCCCGATAAGGGAAACCTCATCCACAACGAACAGAGTGTCCCTGTCCTGGTTCCGGTCCAGGGAGAACTCCCCGAAGCCGTCTCCTGACACGGCCTTCTGACGATATATGTGCTTGTGAATCGTGCTGGCGTTCATGCCTGCATAACCTGCCAGAACCTTCGCCGAACGGCCTGTAGGAGCCAGCAGTACTGTCTTGATTTTCAATGAAGCGAGAGCGCGTACAATGGACGCCACGGCTGTAGTCTTGCCGGTACCGGCATAGCCGTTGAGCACGAGTATGTCGTCGTTCTCTTCTGCAATGAATTCGGCCGCAGTCCTGAAGAACCTGTCCTGGGAGTCTGTGGGCTGGAATTTCAACTTGGAAACGAAACAGCCGTATAGGAAATCCGCTCTGCCCATCACTTGGTCCTTCCCCTGAATATCATGTGGAATACAATCAGGACCGGGAAGATTTCCACACGTCCGACAAACATGTTGAAGCAGCTTACGAGTTTGCTGAAAACTGACATGGAAGCCACGTCTCCAGAACCCAGAGAAGTGAAACCGACATTGCCTATGCTTGCCACTTCAAGGGCGATTGAATCCGTAAACGAGCAGCCGCCCAGAAGGAGCAGAACGACAGAAATTATGGAAAGCAGAAAATACAGCGCTATATACAGCAGCGAAGAAGAAACCACTTCATCCGTCACTGGATGGCTGCCCAGCCTCACCGGACAGACAGAATTGGGATGCAGCCTTCTTCTGATCTCGCTTCCCATAGCCTTTACGGCCATCAGCACGCGGTCAGTCTTGACACCTCCCGTGGTCGAACCGGAACAGGCACATTGAAGACTGCAATAGACAATGATGACAGCAGCCACCATAGGCCATGCTGACAGGCTTGTGGACGTGAATCCGGTCGAAGTTATGGCGCTGACCACCTGGAACGCGCTGTGCCACAATGACTCGCCAAAATTGGAATATCTGCCTCCGACAGTCAGGTCAATGCATACGACAGCCGTCATCACCGCCACGGTCCCCAGATAGAAACGGGGCACAGGACTCTTGAAGACCTTGAATGAACCGGTTGTGACAAAAGTGAAAATCAGGCCGAAGTGCATACCCGCCAAAAGCATATAGAACCAGACTATGAATTCTATCAGCCTCGAATCGTAATAGGCTATGGAAAGGTTGCGGGTGCTGAATCCCCCGGTCGCCACTGTGCTGAAAGCATGGTTTACGGCATCGAAAAAACTCATTCCGGCCAGACATAGCAACAGGGTTTCCGAAACGGCCAGGCCCACATAGACTGCACACATGATTCTGACTGTCCTGGAAGAACGGTAACGATAGCCCTCACGGCTCAGGGAAGAAAGCTCCAGATTGGTGATTCTCAGACGGAAAGGACTGGATTCCGGAAGAATCAGAAGCAGGAAGACTATGACTCCGAGTCCTCCGATGAAATGGGTGGATGACCGCCAGAAAACCAGACTTGCAGGTAGGGCCTCAACATCCCTCAATATGGTGAATCCCGTAGTTGTGTAACCCGAAACAGATTCAAAAAAGGCATTTACGAGAGAGAACTCCCCTCCGTACAGGACATAGGGCAGCATGCCGAACACAAAGGACAGCAGCCATGCTATCGTGATGATAAGAAAACCGTCCGACATGGAAATGGACGAAGTCTTCCTGACGAAAATAAACGGGAAGGCACCGACTGTCAATGTAATGAGGAAACTGATGAGCAATGGCCCGAAAGCAGAATCGAAACCGTTGAAAATGGAGACAAGTACGGAAAAAAACATAAACAGGGCACTGACCAGCAGTGCCTTGCCTACATTGACAGATATGACTTTGACATCCATTCGAGAATCTGTTTAAACCTGCTCCTCCAGTCTGCCTTTCAGCATCTTGAGCCTGCGTTTGAGGTCATTGTTCTCGTCAATCAGCTCCTCGACCGACCTTCCGAGGGATGCCACTTCGTCATCCCCGTCCAAATCCGCGAAACCGGACTTTCTGCCGCCTGAAAGATAGGCCGAAATGCCCTCGCTGATACCTGCGACGGGATTCACGAAATAACAGAGGAAGAAATACAGTAGCAGCAGCACAAGCATAAGTCCGGCGGCCACAGAGACGACACCGGGCACTATGCTGCGGTAGAAGCTCTCCTGGAAAGTAACGGAATTGTATTCCAAATCCTTGTAGATGGCTTCATTGAGCCTTTCAAGATTCTCTTTCAAAATATTGAACCTCGGCTGCAGCCTCTCGAAATACCATTGTCTCGAATCGATGAAATCGTAGGAAATCACTGACTGCAGTTCCATGGAAGTCAGCATATAGGCAGAATAGGCGTATGCTACCGAGTCCGCGAGCGGCAGAGCATTGCGCAGGCTCAACGACTGCTTGAGACTGTCACAATGGTCAAGGAACAGTTCCTTGTCAATCACAGGCATGGCCGCATTGTCGCCTATCATGGCCAGAATCTGGAGATTATAGTTGTCAGTGATGGAGGCGAGCCTCTGGGAAAGGTTCAGACTCTTGATATTGGAAGCTATAAGATCCGAGACATAGTTGCTCATCCTTCTGTATTCCAGAACTGATATTATGCTGGACAGAAGGAGTATGGCAGCTATGGAACTCATCCCGAAAACGAACTTGCGCTTCATGGACAAGCCCTTGCGGACCTTGTTACCGTTCCTTTTCAATCCGAACATTTCCTAAAATCTGAATGAATCCTTGAGAGCCGTGGTCTTGTTGAATACAGGATGCTCCGGAGTGCTGTCCGGGTCTTTGAAGAAATATCCCGTTCTCTCGAACTGTACGGCCAGACCTGAATTGTCATCTAAAAGCGCAGGCTCGGCATAGCCTTCCACTACACGGAGTGAATCAGGATTCAGATACTCCTTGTAGTCCTTTCCTTCAGGGATTCCGCCCATGTCAGGTTCAAGGAAAAGCTTGTCGTAGTTGCGGACTTCGAGTTTTCTGCAGTGCTCCTCGCTGACCCAATGTATGGTGCCTTTGACGGAACGCCATTCACCGCCGCCTGGACGGGTGGAAGGGTCGTATGTACACCTGATTTCCACTACATTCCCGTTCTCGTCCTTGATGACCTCCTCACATTTTACGATATAGGTGTATTTCAGGCGCACTTCCCCGTCCGGTTTGAGACGGAAATACTTTTTCGGAGGCTCTTCCATGAAATCGCTTCTTTCGATGAGCAGATGTCCCGTGAACGGAACCTTGCGCGTAGGGCCTTCAGGGGCGGCCGGATTCAGAGGAGCGTCGAACCACTCGACCTTGCCCTCTTCCCAGTTGGTAATCGTAAGCTTCACCGGATCGAGAACAGCCATGTAACG
>CABQAB010000082.1 GCA_902461985.1 uncultured Bacteroidales bacterium
TTTTGTTTAATAAATTGCCTTCGGCCTCGGCGGAAATCAGATAGACCTCGGCGAATCTCATGAGATAGAAGTCGGCGCAACCGGAATTCACGTCAAAAGTAGGGTCAAGGTATTTCTTGAAATACGGCAGGCAGGACGAGCCGTCGATAATCCTGATGCAGGTGTAGTAAGGGTATATTTTCAGAGATGCAGAAGAGTTGAGCCTTCCGCAGGAGGTATGGATGAACGATGCGTCGAAACGCGGGTCGGGACAGGACACGAAAATATTTCTCGTGTCGGCGTTCACTCCCTTCTCTCCGCCGTTGTCTCCGGCAAACTTCTGGAAAAGGAAGCGTGACGGACGGAAGCGGCCGAAATTGCCGTTCTTGGTGGTAGTATTGGAAGAGCCTTCCACGAACTGGGGCAGAGACATGAGCGCGAGCCTGTTTTCTGAAGCGGAAGTGTTGGTGGACTGCAGCACGAAAATCCTCTCGTCCAGAGTGAAGTCCTCAGGCTCTGTCCATCTGAACAGCAGGCGGTAGTCTCCGGCGAGTCTGTACGGTCCGTCGGAAATCACGTATTCAGAAGTCCGGAGGCATTTCTCCCAGGCATCCCTTGCCGAACTTATACCTATGACAGTAAAATCCGGAGTACGAGGGTCCCGGCCTGCGGCAATGAGCGAAGCGTCCTTGCCAGGGTCGAAAAACTGGTCCTGAGCGTCCTTTTCAAAAGAGGAAAGAATTGAGCCTATGGTCATATAGACAGAAGATTTCATGGCAGTAGCTGCCCATTTGCACGGTCTTCCGCTGTATGGGTCTGTGATTTCCGCCTTGTCCCTCATGTGTTTCTCCGCAAATTCAAGGTCTTCAACGATGCTTGCGTAGACCTTGTACCAGGCTTCCCGAGGCTTGTTGGTCTCCTGCATGGATTTCGGGCAGGTAAGGATAAGAGGCACGTCGCCGTACAGCCTTACGAGATAGTAGTAGAGCACGGCCCTGTAGAATCTCGCCTCGCCCTCTATCTGCAGTTTGAAACCCTCATCCACAGGGCTGTCAGGCAGATTGTCAAGCAGACGGTTGCAGCAGTTCACGGCCGCGTAGAGTTCGGCGTACCAACCCTGGTTCGGGGCAGTAGTGGAATACTTGGCGAATTTCAGTCCCTCCATCCAGTCGTCCTGGGTTCTCTGCCCCTTCCACATCAGAAGCCCGGAAGCCGTATGCAGCTGCTCGTTCATATAGCCTTGCATCATGTATCTTCCGTAAAAGGATGACAGGATGCCGTAGATATGGGATTCGAGGGCCTCCTCGCTGTTGTACACCGACTTTTCCGAAAGCGACGTAGACGGATTCTCGGAAAGGAAATCAGAACATGAGACGGCAAGCAGCAGGACCGCCGGAAGCACTAAGATATATTTTTTCATCTTCATTCTCCGTTAAAAAGTGAATTTCACGTCAAAGCTGAAACTGCGGGCGGAAGGATATGAGCCGGAATCAGCACCCATTCTCATAACGTCAGAGCCGAAACTGTTCACGTCAGGGTCCCATCCGCTGTATTTTGTCCAGAAATAGAGATTGTCAGCCGAGAATCCCAAGTTCAGGCCTTTCAGCACCTTCTTTTTCTTCAAAGGAATATCGTACGAAAGGGAGAGGTTGGCCAGACGGAGATATGAACCGTCCTCTATGTCAGTGTCCTTCACATAACGCGTCTCCGTGCTTGTCATAGCCCCTATCGCCCAGTATTTCGCCGCCGGATTTTCAGGAGTCCAGGCATTGTAGTATGCTTCCCTCAGCACATTGTGGTTTTTCTGCGAAGTGTCGGTCTCCCTTATCCTGTTAACATTTATTATGTCGCCTCCGGAGCGGCCGTAGAAGTTTACGGAAAGACTGAGTCCGCGCCATGTCAGGGAAGTCGAGAATCCGTAGATGAATTTCGGATTCGGGTTTCCTATCACCATGCGGTCGTCCGGGTCTATATACCCGTTGCCGTTCACGTCCACATAGCGCAGATGCCCCGGAGCCGCCGGTTCTCCTCCGTTAACTATGGCCGGTCCGGTTTCGCCCTCCTGCACTATCCCGGCCGTCTTGTAGCCGTAGAAAAGCCCCATCTCGCAGCCTTCTATGAATATCGAGGCAGGGCCATTGGCATAATTGGAGCTTCCCACGCTCGAACCGTAGAAGAACACGGCGTCACGGCCCGTATTTTCATCCATGTTCACTCTTCCCGCAGAGGCGGATTCGCTTATGGACATGATGGTATTCCTGTTCAGGGATATGTTTCCGCTTATTCTCCATTCAAAGTCTCTCATAACGACCGGAGCCGCTTCAAGAGTGAATTCAAGGCCTCTGTTGCGCACTACTCCCTCATTGACCCACATGGTGGAGAATCCCGAAGACGTGGCGATGTTCTTCCGCTGGAGCAGATCAAAGGTCGTCTTGCTGTAGGCATCGGCAGTGAGTGCCAGCCTGCCTTTCCACATGGCGAAGTCGATTCCGGCATTATACTGCCCTGTCGTCTCCCATTTGAGGTCCGGGTTGGCGATGTTGACCGGGACAAGCCCGACAGCATATCCGGCATTGTTGGAAGGGTCGTGGTCGGCATAGGTCGAATTGCCGAAATTGGAAAGGGTCTGGTAGCTCGTGATGGCCTGGTTTCCAACCATTCCCCAGCCGAGACGTATCTTTGCCTGCGAAATCAGAGGAGTAGTGAACCACGGCTCCTCGTTCATTCTCCACGCGAGGGCGAGGGACGGGAACGAAGCCCATTTGTTCCGGTTCTGGAATTTGCTCGATCCGTCAAGCCTGTAAGTCGCCGTCACAACATATCTGTCCTTCCAGCTGTATATGGCCCTCGCGAAAAACGAGAGCGTGGATGAGCGGCTTTCAATATATGAATTGGAGGCGTTAGGTGCGGAAGTTATGGCATTGCCAAGACCGTTGTACTGCAATATGTTCCAGCCCTGTACAGTCGATTTGAACACCATCGAGCTGTTCACGGACGAACCGAGCATCGCGGAGATGTTGTGTCCCTTTCCGCTCCACTGGTACTGCAGGGTGTTGTCCCAGTTCCAGTTGATGTACTTGAAATCGGCAATCGCTCCTGTAGAGCCTTCAGAAGTGGAATTGATACGCGAAGACTTGAATTTCACGTAGTTGCTGTTCCTGAAGTCCCCCCCTAATGTGGATCTGAATGAAAATCCGTCGAGGAACTTGACCTGGGCATATACGCTCGGAGTGACCCTGACTTCCTTCCTGTCGTTCACGAAATCCGTAAGCCACCTGTTCGGGCCTGACTTGAGGTCGAGATCCTCTTCATTGTCGGCATCGTCGCTGATTCCGGTATAGGGACGGTACGAAAGTATGCTCCTTATAAGGGAAGTCGCCGCAGTAGCCTTTCCGCTGCTCTGCCCCTGCTGGGAGTTTATGTAGGATATTCCCGTCTTCGTGCCCACGCGGAAGTGTCTGGTGAACTGCTTTTCGAGGTTCATGCGGGTAGTGAGAGTCTTGAGTCCGGTAGTCTTCACTATGCCCTGCTTGTCGTTGTAGCCCAATGAGAAATTGTAGGAGAGAGTCTTCGGACGTCCGGATACGGAGAGATGGTATCTCTGCCCTACCGCCGTGCGGAAAGAATAGTCCTGCCAGTCTACGGGCTGCACCAGAAGCCCTTCGCGGGTCGCCGGGTTCTCGAATATTCCGGCCATGAGAGCGTCTACGGAAATGCCCGCAGCCTTCTGAGCGTCCATGAAGTCTATATATTCATCGAATGAAAGTATGTCCATCTTCCTGTAGCGGGAAGATATGTCCACACCTGCGGAGAACACCACCTTCGGCTTTTCGCTGTCAGCCGTCACCGTAGTTATCAGCACTACTCCGTTCGCTCCCAAGGCACCGTAGATAGCGGTGGCGGAGGCGTCCTTGAGTATCTCTATGTTTGCTATGTCCTGGGGACTTATGCCAAGCAGGCCGTTTGATTCTTCGTCAGTACCCTCGTTGTCAGTGCCCACGGTAAGTATGGATTCGGACTGGGTCGGATTGTTGAGAATCACGCCGTCCACCACATAGAGAGGTTCGTTGCTGCCGTGGAAAGAGCCAGTGCCCCTGACCCTCACCGACACTCCTGCATCAGGCCCTGCATTGTTCGAGACCACGTTCACTCCCGCGGCCCTGCCCACAAGCAGCTGGTTGAGCGATGTCGAGCGGGAAGCCGTCGATTCATCTATCCTGACCGAAGTCACGCTGCCCGTGAGGTCGCTCCTCCTGACAGAGCCGTAGCCCACGACCACCGCATCGTCAAGAATCTGGGAATCCTCTTCAAGCACGAAGTTCAGCACGGAGGACTTCCCTCTCTCACGTTCAGTCTCCTTGAAACCGAGACAGGAAACCGTAAGCACCACATTCCCCTCAGGCAGGTCTATGCTGTATTTTCCGTCCACATCCGTAACCACAGCCACGGAAGAACTGCCTTTGAGCATGACCACAGCACCGGCGACTGGACCGCCTTCAGAATCCCTGACAACGCCGGAAACCGTATTCCCGGACTGGGCGTATGAAACGGCTGCAGAAACCAGTATTATTATGAGCGTCAATATTATATGTCTTTTCATACTCGATCCCCCTTACTGAAACAAAAATCTTATACCTGCGACCACACTTCTGTATGACGGACAGCAGCCGTAGTCTATCCCGTGGACTCCGTACATCCCGTAACAGTCAGGGCCGGTGTTCCACTGTCCGTATGCCGACCACGCGAAGAGATTGCGTCCGCTCAGGCTCAGTCCGAGACCTTTGAGGAATTTTATGTCCTTGAACTTGAAGTCATAGGAGAGCGAAAGGGAAGCCATGCGGAAACGGTCGGACTTCCTCAGGCTGCTGCCGAGAAGGGCGTCAGATTCCGGAAAACCTTCGTGCTGGCTGCTGAGGTCCGCCGTCATTCCCCCTGCGTTCCAGTCGAAAACCGCGTCAAGCCGCAATGCCCTCCATGAAAGTCCCGTGCGTACGGCTCCGTAAAACGGGGGAAGCGCAGAACCGAGAACGGTCCTGTCGGCCGCACTTATCTTCCCGTCACCTGTTTTGTCGGCTATGCTGCCGTCAGCGAGCACTTCATAGCCCACGAACGAGCAGAGAGGCCGCCCTACGATATTCATGACAGGAGTAATGCCGCCCAGGTTCCTGCCGGCTGCCGCAGCAGAACTGCCGGTCACGACGCTGCCGCACCAGCTGAATGACGCTCCGAGAGTCCATTTCCAGTCTCCGGTCTGCACCGGCACCGCATCGATGTCGGCCTCCACTCCGGAAGAAGTGAACGAAACCATCTGTGACGAGACTCCCTGTCTTTCGCCGTAAGTCCACAGATAACCCTCTGCAGGCTCTTTTCCGAAATTGAATATGTCAAAGCCCTCGTCGCTGTGCCTGCGGAAGTATTTCGCGGACACTCCCAACCTTCCGTCCAGGAAGTCGAGGGAGAAACCGGCGTGCCACTCTTCGCTGACCTTGCGCATAAAACCCTCATAGAAGAAGCTGTAGTCCTTGTCCACCGGCTCGAAAGAGGCGAGATAGTTCCCGAATGAATTGTACGCGACAGCCTGTCCCGTGGAAGCGCGGCCATAGCCGCCCTCCATCATTATTCCGTCCCATATCTTCACGCGTCCGTCCACGCCATAATGCAGCGTAGGAGTCGAGTCATAATACCGCGGAGTCCACTCCGGAGTGACGTTGAAGTCTATCTGCACCCAGTCGGCGTAGGAATACTCTCCGGAAAGCCATGCGGAATAAGAGTCACACACGACTGAAGAGTTGTCAATCACCGTTTTGCTGGAATGTATGTTCAGGCCTTTGGCGCGAAGTTCCTGACTCAGGAAGTCCGAGCCGTCCATTATGTTGTTTCTGCTCCGGTCGAGGACTATTCCCGCCCCGGCGGACAGTTTGACATGGTTCATGCCGAAATATCTGTTCCAGTTGAAGGACGGCCGTGCATAGAGCCTCAGGCCAGAATAACCTGAGATAGAGGCATATCCGTTATTTTCCGCCCCTACTGGAGTACCGGTGCCCCACCAGAGATAGCGGGTGAGATTGTGGTAGTCCACTCCGGCTTCCGCCTTGAAATTGAGTTCCTTGAGAAAGTTGACCGTGAGTGCGCTCGAATTCACTACACGGTAGCTCACCGCGTCATTGTCGAAATCTTCCAGCCAGTTCTCCGTACCGCCATAGGCCCGAGAGTCCGGGAATCTGGCCGACATGGTCAGAGACGGAGCGCCGTAGTCCCCTACCACAAGAGGAGAAGAAGTCCGGCCGGCCGAGCAGACAGTGTTCGTCGAAAACCACAGCACGGGATTTACCATCGTCCTGTAGAATACGGAGAAATTGCCGCCGTCAAGGGAATTTCTGCGCAGTGAGCCGTTTGTGCTCTTGAACTCGCCTGCAATATTCAGCAGGGAATTGCCCTTTGTCCATGAAAGGAGCAGAGAGTGGTTGTGCCCCACTCCAGTGCGTGATGCCGCAGAACGGGAGTAAGGGCTGACAATCTCCAGACCTGAATTCCACTCTGCGGTCAGGCCTTCGTCCGAAAGCCTGCGTCCGGTGCTTATGAGTATGACACCGTTGCCGCCGTACTGTCCGTAAGCGGAGGCTGCGGAGAGATCTTTCAGAACCGTCATTTTCTCTATGGTGAATGAGTTGAGAAACGACAGCTGGTCTTCCACCGTGAGGAATGACGCCTGAAGGTCGGCCAGAGGCATCCCGTCTATGACCCACAGAGGCTGTGAGCCGGACATGGCCGAATTGACGCCCCTGAGGAAGACGGAATATCCGGACGTAATGTCACCGTTGTAACTTCCGGTACGCACACCGGACATTCTTCCTTCGAGCAGGCGGGCCGGCGAGTCGAATGTCTGCCGGACCACGGTTGAAGAGTCATTCAGTTCAAGGCGTTCCTGAGCTCCGAGCCGCATAGCCGACAGAAGACAGAAGGAAGCCAATATGTAGAGATTCGGTTTCATAGCGTTATTCATAATGGAAAACAAGCTCGGCCATATAGAAATTTCCGGTGGACGAATTGACGAGATAATACTGAGTCCCGGCTTCCGTATTGCCTACGTCCCATCTGTGGTCATGCTTCGAGGACGAAAGAGCGACTTCTTCGCCGCCGGTGACAGGGGTTTTCATGTCGCCCTTGCACACGGAGAAATTCAGTCTCTTTGGAGATGAAGAACTTGTCCTGAAATAAACGGACTTCAGCCTATGGCCTTCGACTGCCGGGATGGTGAAATAGCTGCCGGCACCGCCTCCGCAGTTCATACCACCGGTTTTCGTACACCACATTCCAGCCGTGGACCACAGTCCTATGCCATAGCCGCTCCTGAGCAGCAGCTGTCCTTCTTTCTTGAAGTAAGGGTCGCTGTCATTGCCCGTCTTGGAAGTCGGGGTATCGGCTTTTGAAGGAGATATGAACGGCCACCGGGCCTCGTCCACGAGCGTGCCGGTCTCGTTGTCTATCATAACCATTCCCAAAGCCGGCTCCTGGCTGATTTCAAAGAACACAGGTTCAGTGCCTTCAGCCTGCATACGGATACGTGCAGTGGCAGTCCTGCCGAAACAGCAGGCCGGCGGGAAAAGCAGAGTGACTGACTCATCGTCCTTGCTGCCTGAATCCGCCGAAAGTTCCATTGAATCGAAACCGTCGCAGGATTCCACTGATGCCGTCCAGTCCACATTGGTCCGGAACTTCAGTTCATAATTCACACGGGCAGGGAGAACCGATGCAGAACCGCTTTCCTCCTCGAATTTCAGATAAGGCACACCCCTGTCCTGGACTATGTTCACTACAGCCGCGCCGCAACCCTGCGCCTCGAAAACGATGCGTACTGATTTCGTGCTCCCGTTGTCAAGGTTCTCGCCCACACTGAGGTTCACGCTGCCGTTCCCCTCTCCGGACTCCATGTCTATCGAGGCCTCCGCCGTGGAAGACCCGTCGATGCGTGCCGTCCACGCCACGTTTGAACGGACTTCCAAGGGGTAGACAGCCGCATCCGAGGAAACCGTCTCCGGACCTGAGGCCGAAAGTCTCGGCACGAGCGCGGACTGGTCCACGGCTATGCTGTAGAGAGAGCCGTCTGACCAGAACTCTATCTTCGCGCTTCTACCCTCGCCCTTGTTGTCGGCAGCATTGAGCACAAGCATCACTTCAGACTTGAATTCTTCGAGATTGAGGTGCTCGTACGCTGACAGTTCCAGCCAGTCGCCGCTTTGCTCCACTCCCGCGCTCCAGCTTCTGTTGGAGACGATTGAAATATCTTTTGAAATTACTGTTTGTCTGCCTGTTGCTGGGCATT
>CABQAB010000083.1 GCA_902461985.1 uncultured Bacteroidales bacterium
CTGAAGCGTTTTCAACTGTGCCGCAGAATGTGAATGGGGCGTCATTTGAAAAGAATCTGAAGGAATGTATGGAGGGGAGGCAGATTTTCCTCAATCCCAAACTGACTCTGCAGGATGTCGCCCAGGCTGTGGGGACCAACCGTACCTATCTTTCCGATTATCTTAACGGCACGCTCCATACCACATTCTATGAATATGTCAACACATATCGTGTCAGGTATGCATGCCGCCTTCTTTCCGCTCCTGATGCCTGCAAACTCAGTCTTACGGAAGTTTCCGAAAGAAGCGGATTCAATTCTATGTCCACATTCAACCGTGCATTCGTCAAAGTGACGGGAAAAACACCCACCTCATATCTGAAACAGTCGGGGCGGACTTTCTGAAATGGCTCCGGCCGTGCGAAAATTGTTGCATTGACATCAGATTTGTTTTATTGATTAGTCCGTAAATGATGGACGATGTATTTTTGCAGTCAAAATAATATCCCGTTATGAAGAAATATCATTTGATGTCAGCCGTTGCAGTCTCAATGGGACTTATAGCAGGATGTATATCCTCCGACAGGCCGGATGAGACATTTGTCCACCAGCTTGAAGTTACACCTCAGAGTCTGGATTTTGACAGTGACAATCAGGAGAACAATGTTTTCACGATAACGTCCAATGTGCCGTGGAAGATTTCAGCTGATGAGGGGCTGAAACTGGACAAATACGACGGCGGTGAAGGGCAGACAGCTGTTGCGGTTCTGGAGGCGCCGGCAGGGAAAACTTGTACGGCCAAGGTGTCCACCGTAAAATGGCTCAGTTCGGAAACTTCGGTTTCAAGGACTATTACTGTCAAGGGGCCGTCAGCCGGTGGAGATGAGCCGGTGGAGTACGAAGAAAGCATTGTCTTCTACGATAATCTCGGAGGTGCGAGCCCCGAGGAGCCATATCTCGACGGATGGAGCGAAAACGGCAGGACTGCGACAGGAAGCGGTGCGGACGCAATAAGATACGAAGGCCGTGGTGTCAAAGTGACGAGCTATGTGACGTCCTCAGGGTATCCGGAGGCTTCGGGTGGCAGGGCGATACAGTTCTGGTCGGGCCAGACGCTTTCAATCAAGAATATATCTTTGCCACGAAATGTGAACACATACCGTTTCTCTTTCGGTCTGACGGGAGGCAGGAATGTTTCTCTGTCATCATCATCGGTTTCGTTGTCTGTTGTCAATGAAAAAGGTGTCGGAAAACAGATTGTCTGTGAACTGGAGAAATACGGAGACTGGTACCTTGTGAAGAGCTGCTTCCACATCAACGGAACTGTTCCGGAAACTATGGCTGTGGTAGTGACCGTATCGACCACTAAAATGAGGCTGGATGATCCTGAACTTGTGGCAACAACGGCTCCGGCAGAGCAGACAATAGATTTCGGGCCGTCGGAAACGAATCGGTACACTTGGGCGGAGCTGCCGAAAACCAACATGGGAAACGGCTATGAATATGTCGAAAACGGGGGAAGATTCGATGACTTCAAATATGTGACGCATTATGCGACCACTTATTCCTCCAAAAAATATGTCAGAAACTATTCCGCCTGCTATGACACGCGCCGGCACAATCCTATGTGGGTGGCCTATCCTTTCCATGCCATTTACGAGGAGGGAGGATGGACCAGGCCTGACGTTGATCCGTGGAGGAATGACCCCGAATTCGATGAAACTGAGCAGTCAATAATATATCCTGCTGACTGGCGGAACTATCCGGACCATACTGACCAGCGCAGATGGTCGAAACTCGATGGCATGACCGACTATTTCGGAAGGGGACACCTGCTCATGTCTGCGAACAGAGGTGCAGGAAGCAGGTCCGCGCTTCTGGAGCTGAATACACAGACATTCTATCCTACCAATATCTCTCCGGAATACCATCTCTATCCAAAGCATTGGGAGCTTGTGGAAGAAAGACTGACCAGATGGAACTGCTCCGATACGGTCTATGTCGTTACCGGATGTCATTACGAAAATGATGACAATGTCATCAAAGATGCCTCATGGAGCGGTTATTGGGGTGAGGAGTCAAAAGACTGCGTGGTGCCGACAGCTCATTACAAAGTCTTTCTCAGAACCAAGAGCGGAAACAGCGGCAAGCCGGTCCAGGAGTGCAGTGCGGACGAGCTGATGGCCATAGGCTTCTGGTTTGAGCAGAAACTGGATTCGACTCCGTTTGCAGAGCAACCTGCACTCTCTACTGTGACTATGAGCGTGTCGGAGATTGAAAGCCGTCTCGGCAGTCAGTTCGAGTTTTTCCCGGGCGTTCCGTCGGCGGTAAAGGCAAGTTACAGTATCAGTGACTGGCCCGGACTTTCGGAAATATCTTCAACTGTCTATCCTCCTTACAAGTAAGTCTTTCAGATGATTATAAAACCCGGACGGCAGCAATGCGAAGATGCTCCCGTCCGGGCTTGTTTTCCGGTCAGTCTGGGCGTTATTCCAGAAGTTTCCTGACGATGGCCGAGATGGTCCGGCCGTCGGATAGACCGGCGAGAGCCTTGCTGGCAGTTCCCATCACTTTGCCCATATCTTTGATGGACGTCGCAGCTGTCGCGGTGATGATTTCCCTGATTTTAGCTTCAACTTCCTCGGCGGAGAGCTGCTTCGGGAGGTATTTCTCCATTGCGGCTGCTTCTGCAAGTTCGTTGTCGGCGAGTTCCTGGCGGCCTGCTGCGGTGTATTGCTCTGCAGATTCCCTGCGCTGCTTCACGAGTTTCTGAATCATTTTCAGAATGTCTCCGTCTGTGACTTCCCCGGTTCCTCCTTCTGAAGTCTTGAAAAGTAATATTTCGCCTTTGATGGCTCTCATTGCGCTCAATGCAACTGCATCTTTGGCTTTCATAGCCTCCTTGAGCGCCTCCTGTACTGTTTGTTCAAGTGTCATAGTCATAAAATTTCAATCCTCAAATATACGATTATTTTTCTTATTTTTGTCCCGTTTTTGCGACGGAATAAAGTGTGGCTTGATCAATTTCAAATACATAAGAAAGCGGATTCAAAATGGAAAAGGAACCGAAATTCAGAAATATAATTTTCGATATAGACGGAACTCTCATTGACACCGAGCAGACCGGAGTCCTCTCTCTGATTCAGACGGTTAAAGAACTGATGGACAGGGATATGTCCTACGAAGAAGGCTATTCCAGTTTCGGTATTCCGTCAATCAAGGTGGGAGCGCTTTTAGGATATGCGGATACTGAACGTTTTGCACATGTCTGGGAAGAGCATTTCATTGAATTGGAACATCTTATGAAAGCCTTCCCGGGAGTGGAGGATATGCTCGCGAAGCTGTCCGGAGCCGGGTGCAGAATCGGATGCGTGACTTCCCGCAACCGTTTTGAATTTGATAAAGACGTGGAACTGAAGCCCTTGAGACAGTATTTTGAGCTGGAGATATGTGCAGAAGACACTCTCCGGCACAAACCTGATCCGGAGCCAGCCCTTGAATTTCTCAGAAGAAGCCGGGCGGAAGCGGCTGACACGATATTCATCGGTGACACGATGCACGACTTCCAATGCGCTTCCGGAGCAGGGCTGAAATTCATGCTTGCTGACTGGCGCTCCAGAGGCTTGCAGTCCATTCCGGCCGATTACCTTGCCCATGACGCCGGGGAAATGCTTGCGCAGCTGCTGTAGACTGCCTGCCCTTTCACGGAAGGCAGCGTGTCATAATTGCAAACTGATATAACCATGCGTCAACTCCTCCGCCATTGCCGGATAGGAAGAGTATGAGTTCTTCGTATTAGTAATCTGAAACAATTCCCCTTAAAAAGGTGCTGTCGTTGTGAATTTATTTTTATCTTTGCAGTCGTTACCTGCCGCAGGCGGTGTAATGACATATTGATGAAAGTGTTTTCGCACTATCCTTTCAAGAAAATGTGGTAGTTTTCAAAGAAAGTAAGGATGACGACAGCACCTTTGTCTGTATCTGCCTATGTGTATTCTACATTCGCGATACAGGTGTGGGGATTGTTTCAGTCTGTTTACTTTCGGGTTCTACCACAACCTTCTTGAAAATAGACGAAAGAGCTCCACACTTTCTTTTTTGTTTAATCCCTTTTGGACGCGAAGGGTCATTTAAAGTCACATAATATGTGCGACATTATTATTGGGGCCGATGAGCTTATTCTATGGCTCAGAAAAAATGGAAAGGCCGAAAAAGTACCCAATGCTGGAAATGACGGATTGGGACGACGGATTTACGAACTCATCGTACATCAATGCAACGGCAGGAAAGTAAAAGACAGCGATGAAGTCTATTGGCCAATCGATGACACTCACTCCCATATCGGGGACTATCAATTGCCGAGGACATCAGCCCAATACGAGGTGAGTGTCAGCCAGATAGGGCATATATTTGAAGAATTGAACAAAATGTAACAGGGGGATTGAATATGAAAAGAATAATTGAAGCGGAAGAATTGGCGCAAAAGAATCGTGACGATTTATTTAACTGAAAACATTATCAATAATGGAACAAATGACAAGAAATATAGTTTTGCTGTTGCTGTCATTAACTCTTGTTATATCCTGTGGCGGGCGTAATTCCAGCAAACTATCTGACGACCAGGCTGCAGGGCACATCGGAAAAGCAAAGGTTGCTGATACGAAAACTGCAGAAGGGAGTTTCTCAGGGTGTACAGATCCAGTTTTGGAAATCGCCTATGAATGGAATGACGCTCACAATAGTCGTAATATTCAAAAATTGGATGATTTGTATGCTCCGGTTGTCTATTTTTATACTTTCATGCTGGAAAAGCAATTGTGTCTGGACAGTAAAATCCAATTGTTTGAGAAGAATCCTGATTTCAAACAGACTTTGGAGCCGGATATCGATGTCTATGCTCAGGGGAGCGGCTATAAATGTTCAATGACCAAGAATGTTGAGATAAACGGCAAGGTAACTCAATATCAATCTTATCTCTACTTGAACAATATTGGAGGTCGATTGAAAATTGTCCGTGAAGGAGACTGCCAGACAGATACAAATATTGCTAAAAGATCAGCCAAAATCAGTATCCCGAAGAACTGTATCGAGGGAGATTTTGACGGTGACGGAAAGACTGAGAAAGCTTGGCTGGAATTGATGGATTATGAAAATGGTTCAGCATATATATGTTTCGGAAAATCCTCTATTCCAAAAATCAAAGTATCAACATATCAAGAAACTATTCCTGGGAATCTTTCTGATTTGAACGGTGATGGGGCAGATGAAATCGGATTCATTTCCTGCGGTGCAGGTAGTGCATGGACTTCATATTATGTTTATTCTTTTATGAACGGCAAATGGTGCAAGGCCATAGACTCTTTCAGTATCCGCTTTGATGTATGGGATGCATCCGGAGACAGGAATCCTGTAGAAATTGCTCCCGGTACTGAAATGGGAGTGAAAGTCCACTATACGGATTTTGCTGATTTTTCGATGAAGGAAAAAATAGTGCCGATTGTCTCCTACAAAGGGATAACGAGAAGAGGTACATATTCAGCCAAATCTCCAGCTGTTCAAAGGAAAGCCGAGGTAAAACAGCATTACGATTTCCTGGTCAAGCCTGGGACTTTCGATGTAGCTTATCGGAACAATAAATTTGCTGCTGATGAAAAATACAAAGGAAAAATCATTAAAATGTCCGGAATAATAAGGAACATTGATGAGTCCTTTTTCGGAACACCATACATTTCAATAGCTGATGGCGAAGGTTTGTTTGACAATAGTGTGCAGTGTTACTTTCCGAGTGGCGATGAATCCAAAAAGATACTGTCCCGTTTGACAAAAGGGCAGAGAATCACTGTCATCGGGCGGTGCGGTGGAGGAACTTCATCATTGGAAAATTGCATAATCGTCAAGTAATCCGGCTGGAATCTACATTATTGCTGCATAAAACCGCACTGACTTTAGTTCAGAAATTCGCAAAACTGCACTGAAATCAGTGCGTTTTTGCGAATTCGGCGCAGAACCCGATTCTTGGATTGGTTCACCTTTGGCCGGCACATCGGGTGGAGAGCATGACGGCCAACAACAGTTGGAAGTAATCAATAAATAAACCCGAACATCCAGATGGGAATGCATTTGCCGTCGGCGTATTCTATGTTGTCTTTGACTATATAGCCGTTTTCCGCTCCTTTTAGCTGCTTGCCCTTCTTGTTTTTGCCTCCAACCTCGAATGTGATGTCTCCGATTTCGAAGTCTGAAATTTTTGAAGACCAGACATTGTGTTTCTGTTTAGTCCATGTGAGAAACATTGTCTCCCGAATCGTTCCCTCGTCTTTTTTGTCCAATCCCAAAGCATATATTATATTGGAATTGTTGAGATACAGTTTGTCTGTCTTCTGCAATATGCCGTCTCCGTTTGATTTCTCTCTGAGCGCATTGAACAAGCCGGATTTTTCCAGATATTCTATATAGTCCGGCAGAGAGTTGCGGCTGATTTCCAGATCCCTTGCAAGTGTGGCGTAATTCGGTTTGTACGGCACTGACTGGGCTAAGATATACATCAATTTCTTCAGTTTTATTGATGCTGCAACCGTCATTTCTGCATACTTCGGGATGTCATCTTCTATGGTGGCATTTACGGACTGGCTCAGTTTAATCAGAAAGTCCTCCTCCGAGAAGTAAGGATAGCAGCCGTGTTCGAGATATTCCCTATAATATTTCAGAGGCCTTTCTGCAACGTACGGAAAATCAACATTTCCGGACAGGATTTCATCAAGAGATGACTCTTCCAGTTTCCATCCATTCGAAATGTTCAAATATTCGCGGAAAGAAAGAATAGGCATTGTGTATTCGAGTGTTCTTCTGCTCAAATCGGCCTTGCCACCTTTTTTGAGGTCTAAAATCGAACTGCCGGAATATATGACATTCAGCGATGGCAACTGGTCATAAATCATCTTGATTTCAGTTGTCCAGCCCTTGTATTTATGTATTTCGTCTATATACAACCTTTTCCCTCCTCTTTTGAAAAACTCCATTGCCAAATCGAAAATGCGGTGTCCGGAGAAATAGAAATCGTCGGCCTGGACATATAAGGAGTCCTCTATTTTGTCATAAAGTTTAATGTGCTGGAGCATCATGGTGGACTTGCCGACACCCTTTTGTCCGAGGATGCCGATGAGACGGTTTTTCCAATTTATTGTCTCATGAAATGACCTGACATAATCTGTAGGGGTCATTCCAAGTCTTGTTCTGTAGGTCTGCATCAAGGTTTCCATAATGAATAATTGTCGATTTTGATGCAAATATACGAAATTGCACTAAAAGTAGTGCATATTTTATGAAAAATTGCACTGATGTTAGTGCATAATATTATAAAAACTGCACTGAAGTCAGTGCGTTTTTGCGAATTCGGCGCAGAGGGCGGTGAGGGGACAGGCGTCGCAATGCGGTGAGCGGGCGGTGCAGACATAGCGTCCGTGAAGCAGAAGCCAGTGGTGGGCGTCCGCGCGTCTGTCTGCCGGGATGTGCGCGGTGAGGTCTTTGCAGACTGCCTCGACTGTGGTGCCGTCTGAGAGACCTATGCGCCGGGAGACTCTGAACACATGGGTGTCTACCGCTATAACTGGTTTGTTATATACTATGGAAGCCACCACATTGGCGGTTTTTCTTCCGACACCCGGGAGTTTGACTAATTCATCGGGTTCTGAGGGTATTTCACCGTTGAAATCTGATATAAGCATCTTTGCCATTTCAATCAGGTGCCGGCCTTTGCTGTTGGGATAGGAAACTGAACGGATGAGTTCAAACACATCCTTAAACTCAGCCGCGGCAAGTGATTGTGCGTCAGGATAATGTGCAAACAGTTCCGGAGTCACCTGATTCACCCTTTTGTCTGTGCATTGGGCGGAGAGCATGACGGCAACTAACAGCTGGAAAGGGGAGCCGAAATTGAGTTCGCTTCCTACCTTGCCCATCTTTTCTTCGAGGGCGGAGAGAACATTCGCGTATAATTCGTCTGTTTTCTTGGGGAGAATTTTCATTTGAGCTTCAAAGGTATCTTTATTCTTGGATTTTTCCGAGCTTGAAGATGGCAATGGATTACATTTCTTCGTGGCAGCTTTCGTTTTCGCATACAAGAACTCTTCCCGGATATTCCCTGCACAGGGCGAGGTTGTGTGTCACCATCACTACCGCCGTGTGCCTCTCGGTGTTGAGCCGTCGGAGCAGCTGCATGATGCCGTCCGCCGTCTCGGAGTCAAGGTTTCCCGTGGGCTCGT
>CABQAB010000084.1 GCA_902461985.1 uncultured Bacteroidales bacterium
AAACGATCTAGATGGTAACGAGTATCTCAAGAACAGGCGCATTTCAGTCGCGGCGGAGATGCTGCGCGCCGGTAATGTCAGGGTGAATGAAATTTGTTATGCGGTCGGATTCCGTTATCCTTCCTATTTTTCCAAATGTTTCAAGGATGTTTTCGGAGTGCTTCCTGCGGAGTATATCAATATTCGTTCAAATGATAAGAATATTTGACCGTTTATAACGAGTGGATTTCCTTTTAATGCAGTTTTGTGAAAACATTATCACTAAAACTGATGAATCCGTTACATTCAATGCCTTTGGCGGTCGCATGTACACTTGCTGTCTGCGGCTGTGAAAACTCTCCTTCAAACAATCGCGGACTGGACTTCGATGAGATTGAAGTCAATTTCCTTGCAACAAAGGGGGAATCTTCGTGGTCTGACTCCGATGAGGTCGGACTTTTAGCCTATTGTACCAGGAATGAACTGGAAAATACCTCAATGGGGGTGGCTTCGGTAAATGTCCTGCATCCGTTGGAATCCGCTGCTTCTACCTATCTTATGGGAAAGAGCGGGGCGTCTTCCGTTATCGCGCGGAGAGGTGACCATAATTTCGTATTCTACGCCTTCACTCCTTTTGACAGTCAGCAGACTGATCCTGAGGCCATCGATGTCGTGATTCCTGATGAAGTGGATTACGACTCCGCAAATCCTGCATCCGCTTCCGTATGGTTTGCGACGGCAAAGAAGACTTCCGTCGTGGCACCTGTCGAACTGGAGTTCCGGAGGCTTGACCTTACGGCGACCTTCGCAGTTCCTGACAATATCATTGACATGGACGGAGGAACCGTGCTCAAGTCCATGCTCGTCAGGCCTAAGGAAATCGACAATTTCACGGGTTCGCTGGCTTTCAGCGGGACTTATGACCTGATTGCTTCCGAACTGACGGTCGCCGGAAGCAGTACGAGCATCTCAGTCGATTTTGGGGAAAGCGGTCTTGCACTGAAACCTGGCGTCAATGACATTTCGGTACTGATGTCGCCGTTTACTGTTCCGGAAGGAGGAATTGAACTCGTATTTACGGATATGGACGGCAACACTGCGAGCGTATGCGTATGGGAGACCGATTACGGCACTGAATTCCAGGCAGGTGACCACAGGACTGCAAGCATACAGATAAGCGGGGACATCGAGGTCATTCCTTGCAATTCCCCTGTATTGTGGCCTGTAGGCTATGAGAACGGAGAACCGTTGTTCACGAAACAGAACCAGCCCCAGTGGCCTCAGATGAACTTTACTGTATCCGACTACAGAGGCGGCCTTCCTCATACCTGGCTGTCCGACCAGCCTCAGGCTACGATAACATGGAATGTTTCAGACAGCCATCCGGACGACACGAAAATCCTCCTTGAAAACAACCAGTTCCAACAGTACAATTATGCTTCTCCTTGTGTCAAGGGAATATGGACAGGCGATTATTTTGAGTTCACTGTTCCTGTGGTTGACGTCAAGGCCGGAACCGAGGTCAGGCTCACTGTGCCGGCATACAACCGTGGCGGCCCTCTTTTCTGGGACGTAATGTGGCTGGACGGAAAGACCTGGAGGTCGAACACTTCCCTGCAGAAATCGGTAGGTGACCAGTATGAGCAGGAATGTACCTGGGTGATACCTAACGGCAATACGGTCAAGACATGGGAAGGCTATGTGATGACGGACAGCATCAAACTCAACAATGCCATCCGCAGCGGATATCTGAAAATCAGACTTGTATGCGTGGACGGGACCAAAGTGGCGTCCTCGACGACCTCAAGTTCCTCCATCTCCGCTCCGAATACCAACAATCCTTTCGCATTTGTCAATATCAGCGGTAACTGCAAGGCAATCAGCGTCGAATGGGAATAATCCATAACCAACAAACAGAAGTATGAAAAGGTCTATAATATATTTCATTGCCCTCCTGTTGCCATGCTTTATGTGGGCGCAGGACAGGAACGTCACCGGCACCGTCACCGATGAGTCCGGAAATCCTCTCCCTGGTGCATCGGTCATGGTCGAGGGAACAGGAAAAGGTACTGTCACTGATGCGGACGGAAAGTTTGCGATAGATGCAGGTAAAAACGATGTCCTCGTTTTCGATTTCCTGGGCTACGATTCCGGGAAGGCAGCCGTGGAAAACCGTGCAGTTATAAGGATGACGCTCTATCCTTCAAGCGAAACGATAGACGAACTCGTGGTCGTCGGCTACGGCGTGCAGAAGAAGGTGAACGTAACAGGCTCCGTGTCTACCGTCAAATACGACGACCTTGCGGTCTCACGTCCGGCAACCAATTCCGAGGGGCTTCTGAAAGGCATGAGTGCGGGTCTATATGTCTACCAGAACTCGGGTAAACCTGGCGGAGAAGGCATGGACATCAAAATCCGCGGTATAGGTACGTTGAACTCGGCGAGTCCTCTCGTCATAGTGGACGGTTTCGAGTCTTCCATGGACAATGTCGATCCTGTGGACATAGCGTCCGTTTCCGTACTGAAGGATGCAGCTTCATGTGCCATCTACGGCAACAGGGGTGCGAACGGAGTCATATTGATAACCACGAAAAGTGCGGGAAAGGACAAGTTCACCATAGAATACAACGGCATGGTCGCAATTCAGGAGCCGTCCAACTATGTGCCTCTGATAACCAATTATGCGGACTATATGCAGATCGTGAACGAGTCTGCCGAGAATGTGGACCATCCCCAGCCTTTCTCCCAGACGATGATCGATCTGTGGAGGGAAAAGGAACTCGACCCGTACGGGATTGCGGAATCAGGCTATCCGAACTATGTGGCCTATCCGAACACGGACTGGATGGAGGCGATGTACAGGACCAATGTCTACCAGAAACATTCAATTATGGCGGCTGGGTCCGGTGCCAGAACGAAATACTCCATGTCGCTGTCCTATATGGACAACCCCGGCATCGTGGACCATACCGGCATGAAGAGATTCTCCATGAGGGCGAACGTCAGTTCGCAGGTCACCGACTTTCTGGAAATAGGCGCGAGGGTTTTCGGCTACAAGACAGAGAGGGAAGTCTGCGACTTCGACGCTTCCCAGATCTATATGGCGAGGGCGGTTCCCGGAATATACCCGTATTATGACGGAAAATACGGATGGATGGAGAATGCCGAGCAGAACTCCATGTCCCGCAACAACCTCTACTTCCTCAACAGAGCCAACGGACATGACAGTTCTTTCTATGCAAATGCGACGGCGTTTCTCAATGTAAAGCTTCCTTTCGGAATAAAATGGAACACCAATTTCAACTATATCTATTCCAACACCTACGGCTATTTCGTCAGGGGCAAGGGCAACGCATGGTCTTTCAGCAAGGGGGAGATAGCCTACAGATACGACAATCTAAGCAATTTCTCGCGTAAGGACACCTATGACGAAAGAGGCAGATGGACAGCCAACACCAGTCTCTCGTGGAGCGGAAGTTTCGGAAAGTCGGACATCTCGGCCATAGTCGGTTTCGAAGCCTTCGAGTCGGTTTCGAAGAGCCTCAGCGCATCCAAGACCCAGTTCGAGAATGACATTCTCCAGGAAATGAGCAATATAATCAAGCCTTCAGCCACGAGTGGCGGAAGGAGCGAATATGCGACGGCCTCAGTGTTCGGGCGTGTCACATACGCCTACGGCAACAGATATCTTCTCGAAGCCAATCTCCGTTACGACGGCTCTTCCCGTTTCGCGCAGAGGAGCAGATGGGGACTTTTCCCTTCAGTTTCGGCAGGATGGAGAATCTCTGAAGAAGCATTCATGGAAAATTCCGGAATCGACAATCTCAAACTGAGGGTCTCATGGGGACGCCTCGGCAACAACTCCATAGAAAACTACGAGTACCAGTCACTCTACGGGACAGGCTACAAATATTCTTTCGGTGGTTCTCCTGCTTCAGGAATGGTGGCGACCCTTTCCAATGAACTTCTCAGATGGGAGACCACGACCACTACGGATGTGGGACTCGAACTGGGAGTCTTCGACAACAGGCTGACCTTCGAGGCTGATTATTACAACAAATACACTGACGGGATTCTCTACAAAGCTCCGATTATGGGAACTGTGGGCACAAAAGACCCGCCAATGCAGAATCTCTGCGCAGTGACCAACAACGGCGTCGAGCTCACTCTCGGCTGGAAAGACAGTTACGGAGATTTTACCTATGGCATCAGTGGCAACTTCACCCGCAACTGGAACTTAGTTTCCAAGTACAGGGGGGAGTTCGAAGCAGGATGGGAGACGGACGAAAACGGCATCAGGACCTATAAATCCAACATCGGCGAAGTTTCTACTGTGGTGGATGCGACCAGGCGCACCGTGGAAGGCAAGCTTATCAACGAGTTTCAGGTGCTGGAAGTCTATCACGGCAGCGGCGAACATTTCTTCGCTGACGGTTCCGTCAATCCTGCCGGAGGTCCTGTGGACGGAATGATAAGGACTGAAGAGGATATGGCGTGGCTGAGGGCCATGGTAGACGCAGGCAACACTTTCCTTCCGAACAGGACAATCTCCAAGACGGGAATATGGTACGGAGACTATATCTACAGTGACGTGAACGGTGACGGTGTGTTCGGAGACCAGAACGACTATGTATTCCAGGGCAGAAGCCAGACCCCTAAGATTTTCTACGGATTCACCATCAATCTCGGCTGGAAGGGAATAGACTTCTCGGCACATTTCACGGGAGCTGCCGGAGGGTCGATGTACTGGCGCGAATCAGGTTTCAATGCCTATTCCGTAAAGGAGGATTCTTCGATTGCCAAGGATATAGCCTATGACCACTATTTCTATGACCCTGAGAATCCGACGGATGCAAGGACCAACCTCACCTCCCGTAATCCGCGTCTCACCTACAACTGGGGCTCGGAGCAGAACGGAGCGGGCGTATATTCCAACCTTTTCCTCTACAAGACCGACTATTTGCGGCTTCAGAATGTCACTCTCGGATACACTCTTCCGGAGAAATGGATGAGCCGTATCAAAGTCAAAGGGCTGAGGGTGTTCTTCTCCGGTGAAAACCTGTTTACCGTCACTGACTATCCGGGATTCGACCCTGCTTCCACAAGCAAGATCAGCGGATGCCTCGCGAGATACACTTCGCTCCGGCAGTACACTTTCGGTCTCAATCTGAAATTCTAACGGACATAATATGAAAACCAGACTTATATTACCTGCAGCAGTGCTGCTTTTGGTTTCCTGTAACGGTTTTCTTGACAGGACTCCATATTCAAGCGTAAGTTCGAACAATGTGTTCACATCTCCCATACTGGCGGAAAATGTCGTCATCGGAGCATATGCCAACCTTTCTTATGACTATAATGCCTATCACAGGCCCAACTGGGACGCACTTGCTTCTCCGTTGGATGCATCAAGCCGCTACGGCTATCTGACAGGGCATATACAGCCTAACAATTCTTTCTTTCTCGATTATTGGAAACGCTTTTACGAAGGCATCAACAGGGCGAATGACGTAATCAACAACTATGATTCCGTCCCGGAACTGAGCCGTGAACAGAAGGACTGCCGCATAGCGGAGTGCAAGGTCCTGAGAGCATACCATTATTACAAACTCAACTGCCTGTGGCGGGGAGTGCCGATATATCTTGAAAACCTTGCGCCTTCCGAATACACAAAGCCTCGTTCAAGCGAAGAAGCCGTGTGGCAGCAGATTGTCGATGACTGCACTGATGCCATCAACTGTGCGAGCCTGCCGGACAAATACGCCTCCAGTTCGCCTGACTGGGGACGCATAACCAAAGGTGCGGCATACACGCTTCGCGGGAAGGCTTATATGTGGCTCAGGAAATGGGATCTCGCCGAGGCTGATTTCAAAAGTGTGAAAGACTGCGGATACGGGCTGTTCAACGGTTCCTATGCGGCTCTTTTCACCGAACAGAACGAAAGGTGCGATGAAATGATATTCTCGGCGCAGATGATAAACGAGGCGAACTGCGGAAACGTGTTCAGCTACGAGTACGGCAACTACAACACCACCGGCTATGGAATGAACATGATAACCCTGAACACCAATTTCATCGACAGTTATGAGTGTATAGACGGAAAGCCTTTCTCCTGGGAAGACTACATTCCGGGATACTCCTCCATGTCTCCGAAAGCAAGAAGCGTGTACTTCCTGAGAAATTCACTGACGGAGAGTGAGAAGTCCACCATGGCGACCTATGGAGCGGATATGACCAAATACGACCCGGCCGGCAACGAGGCACGCCTGAAGGCCGCGTTCGCAGAAAGAGACCCGCGTCTTGCAGCCACCGCCATACTTCCGTATTCGACCTATGTCGGCGGTGCATCCGGAGTGGCGAAGACCTACACTTTCCGTTTCCCATATCGCAGCGAGAATGATCCGACTTTGGACATAAAGACCTACAACACGACCCAGATGGTCTATCTTATCAGGAAATTCGTGACTGTCGGACGTGAACATGTCAACATCGCCTACAACCCCGTGGATGCACCTTTGTTCAGGTATGCCGACGTGCTGCTGTGTCTCGCGGAGGCGGTGAACGAGCAGGGGCGCACGTCCGAGGCGGCAGGATATGTGAACCAGGTGCGTGCTCGTGCCGGAGCGAAGGCGTTGAATACCAATGAATACACAATGGTTTCCAGCAAGGACGACATGAGCCGGAGAATCCGCAATGAAAAGCGTTGGGAACTGGTCGGGGAAATGCAGCTCTATTTCGAGGAACTGAGATGGGGTACGTGGAAAGACGACAAGTTCAGCGAGGGGAACGGACTTCTGCAGTGCTGGGGAGACGCCATCCACCGTTACGAATGGGGCGGGGAAGCCTACTGGAAATGGCCTGTACCTCAGTCTGAAAGGGAAAAGAACGACAACCTGGAACAGAACTACGGATGGAGCAAATAATTACAGAATCATGAATAGAAAACTTATTACTAATGCCGTAATGGCAGCGATGGTGGTGTTCTCCTGCTCATGCGACAAAGTGCAGGGCAAGGGGAACCAGAGACCCGAAGGCTCGAACATCGTCAATTCGGTAAAGAAACCTCTGGTCATGTCACATATCCTGGATCTGAACCGGAGCAGTTCTGAACTGAATTCCCATGCGGACGAATGTGAAAGGTCTCACCTTGCGTTCATACCGGACACATACGTCCAGGTGGGGCAGGACGCTGGTGTCAAATGGCCTTCCTATCCGAGAATGTGCAGAATCGGGAGCGGAGAGTATATGCTGATGTGGCAGAGCAACACTGCCAGTGGAGGCAACGGGAAAGATACCTGGTACGCACTCAGCAGCGACCTCAAGGAATGGAAGAACATGGGCAAGCTGTTCGCTGCCCGTCAGGTCACCACTTTTCTCGGAAAGACGGCTGAGCAGATGCACACCAACGCCAACGCGATTGTGCTGAAGGACGGGCGCATCATGGCCGTGTCTTCATTCTACACCCTTGCGGTCTACAGCAAGTCCGGAGTGGACAAGGATGACAACTATACCCTTTCTGACGGGACGAAGGACCAGGGAATCAGAATCAAGTTTTCCAGTGACAACGGAAGGACATGGACAGGCGAGCAGACCATCTACAATGGACCGAACTGGGAATGTCACCTGATGGAGACCGCAGAAGGGCAGATTCAGTGCTATTTCTCCGAGAGCCGCCCGAAAATCAGCGGCAGCCATTCGGGGACTTCGCTCATAGTTTCCGATGACGGAGGCAAGACCTGGACTCCGGGACCGGGGCATAAGCCGTACCGCGTGATGCGCAAACTGTGGGAGGATGCTTCCGACACTGGCGGCATCCATGAGAAGTTCACCTATCAGATGCCTGTGGGAATACGCCTGAACGGGACGGACCGTATGGCATTCTCCATGGAGTGCTGCGCAAACAGCATCAGTGCTCTGAAACACTATGTGTCAGTGGTCTATTCTCCGGAATCCGGTGAATGGAAACATCTTGAAGGGATGGAAACCGGACCTTCGGGAGAGAATCTCGAGAATTTCGTCCAGGCCGCCGCACCTTATCTCGTGCAGTTTCCTTCCGGCGAGACAGTCCTTTCATACTGCAAATCAGGTGTGAAATACAGAATGGGAGATGCCGCAGCGGGCAATTTCGGCGATGAGTATGCATTGCTGCCGAACACCAGCGGGGGCTGCTGTTACTCTG
>CABQAB010000085.1 GCA_902461985.1 uncultured Bacteroidales bacterium
GGCCTTGCGGAGGCTTCCGTCCCAGCCACGGACAGCCCAGCAGGCGGACATGCCTCTCATTATGCGGAGGTGCTCATTAGGTCTGTCTATTCTGTAGTCCACCCTGTGCGGCTCCCTGAAATCGAACGGGCTGCCGTCCACCGGAAGAAGCAGGTCGGGACAGAAATGGCTGTTGTTCTGTACGCAGGTATCCGCTTCGACCTGGAGTATATGCTCCATCACATAAGAGGACTTTCCTCCACGCAGATTGAAATATGTATGGTTGGACAGATTCACCACGGTAGGCTTGTCAGTCACCGCCTCATATTCCAGTTTCACCGTGTTCTCATCTGTCAGCCAGCAGGTGACCCACGCGTCCATACTCCCGGGGAATCCCTGCTCCCCGTCCGGACTGAGCCTGTGGAAGCGCACCCCCGCACGCCCCGGCTCCAGGACGGCCTGCCCTTCCCATACGAATCTGTCGAATCCCATTTTTCCGCCGTGGCACTGTACCGGTTCGCCTGAGAACTTTTCATTGGCGTCAACGTCATAGCGCACTCCGTCAAGTTCGAATGAAGCATGGTCGATACGGTTGCCATAACGTCCTATGACAGGACCGATAAACCTGTCTCCCTTTTCGAATGATTCCAGGTTTCCGTAGCCTACCACCACATCCCCCATATTCCCGTCCCGGTCAGGCATAAGTATTCTGACTATACGGCAACCGTAGTCGGTGACGTCCATGGAGGCTCCCCGGCTGTTTTCGATATGCCAGATTTTCGCTTCTTCTCCGCTTGACAGATGTCCGAAAGATTCGCAGTTTACGCCTGGCTGACGGCTGCAGCCGCAGAGAACGGCAGCTGCAATCAAAATTGACGTGGTCCTTTTCATATCTTCATTTTTCCGAAATTTACGAAATCTGACGGAGAATATGAACTGGAAGAATCATTTTGGACGATTTGCAGCAGCTTTTGACACGGAATTATCAATGCACAATGGGCCTGGGCAATCGAAGGGGCGGACTGAAAAGTCATAACATTGTCATCTCGACCGGACTTTGCCCGATATGACAGACTTTTAAGCCACCTTCTTGTATCCGGCGATGGCGGCGGTGACGGAGATGACGGCGATGACGAAAAGCCCCACAGCATCATACCAGACGTCGAGGAAACTGCTGCCCTTGAGGAAGATGGAGCGCATGGCGTCGCCGTAATAGCGCAAAGGATTGGCGTAGGTAAGATATTGCGCCCACTCCGGCATTGACTCTATCGGGGTATATATGCCTCCCATAAGCATAAAAATCAGCACAAAGAACATCATCACGAACATAGCCTGCTGGGCATTTTCGCTGTTGTTGGAGACGATAAGCCCGAGTCCGGCAGTAACGGCTATATGCAGCATGGTGAAGAGCGCCACAGCCCAGAGACTGCCCTTGCAGACATAACCGAAGGCAATCCAGGCTATCAGCAGGCACATGGCTATCATAAAATAGGTAATCACCCAGTACGGAATCAGCTTGCAGATTATGAACGCGGTCTTTTTGACCGGAGTGACGTTGATCTGCTCGATTGTGCCAGCCTGCTTCTCTCCGACTATGTTCAGGGCAGGGAAAAAGCCGGTAACCATAGTTACCGCAATGACGATGAGAGCAGGAACCATGAAAAGTTTGTAATCCATATACGGGTTGTAGTAGTATCTGGACGATGCCTTTATCACAGGTCCCTGAGCAGCCCCGGCAGCAGTTCCGCCCACGCCTGCAGCTGAACCAGGAACAGCGGCAGAACCCGGTCCCGCAGCCACGGAACTGCCGGCTGCCCCCTGGCGGGACTGCATGAAACCCATTATGCACGCCGAAAGATATTGCGAACCTATACTGCCCTTGGTGCCGTTTACGGTGTTCACCTTGACTCCGAGAGGCATTTCCCCGCCTTTGACTATATCCCTGCTGAAACCTTGTTCCACGGTCAGTATGGCATCCGCGTCATTCCTGTCCATAAGAGCCTGGGCCGCTACGGGGTCGTCGCATATATCCACGATTTTGAAATACCCCGACTCCGTACATTTCTCTATCAGTTCCTGCGACAGCACCGAGCGGTCATTGTCCACGACCACCAGATTGATGCCACGGATTTCCATATTGACTGCAAAAGGGAACACCAATATCATCAGGACCGGAAACACGATTGCTATTTTCGGAAGCATCGGGTCCCTCATGAACTGCCTGAATTCTTTTTCCAACAAATATTTCCACATAGACTTAACCGATTACAGACGGATCCTGAATTTTTTCGTACTCAACGCAAGCAGGAAAACGGTCATACCCGAAAGTATGCTGAATTCCTTTATCACGCTTGAAAACCCTGCCCCTTGTATCATCACTTTCTTGACCATGATTACGAACCATTTCGCCGGCATTATATGCGACACGTACTGCAGTATCGCAGGCATACTCTCGCAAGGGAAAATAATACCCGACAACATCACCGTAGGCATCATCAGTCCCATTCCCGAAAGCAGCAGGGCCGTCCTCTGGGTGGATGCCACGACCGAGATGAGCAGTCCCAATGAAAGCGACGTAAGTATGAATATGAAGACGATGAGGCTGAGAAGGAATATGCTCCCCCTTATGGGCACGTCCATAAGATAGCGTGACAGCAGAAGAATGGTTATGAAATTCACGATTGAAACACATATATAGGGAAGAGCCTTGCTAACGACTATCCAGAACGGCTTCACCGGGGATACAAGCAGAAGTTCCATAGTTCCCGACTCCTTTTCACGCACGATGGATATGGAAGTCATCATCGAACATATAAGCATCATTATCAGCCCCATGACACCGGGCACGAAATTGTAGGATGACTTCATTGCCGGATTGTAGACTAACTGTACGGGGATGGATGCGGTCCGCATCCCGCCTGAAGCGGCGTTCAAGTCAGACTGCACGCTCTGGAGCACTCCGTTGACATAGCCGCTTATCATCTGCGCCTTGTTGGGGTCTGAACCGTCACCGACAATCTTGACTTCGGCATTTCCGGCTTCAGTGAGCCTTCTGCCGAAATCCCTGTCGAAACAGACTGCCACATCCGCACCGTTCTTCTTGAACACTCCGTCAATCATGGACGGGGAATCGAGACATTCCGTAATCGAGAGCTGCCTGTTGTTCGCGATTCTTTCGACTATGCTCCTCACCACAGGATCGGACATATCCCCTACTACTGCCACCCTTGCATCATTGATTTCCGTACTTACGGCATAGCCGAAGAGAACCATCTGGACCACAGGCAGCACCAGCACTATCATCATGGTCCTCCTGTCCCTGAAAATATGCTGGAATTCCTTTCTTACAAATGCAAAGAACTGTTTCATGTCATTCTCCCCTTTCCGCCCCTCTTGCGAGGGTTCTGAACACCGTATCCATATTTTCCGCGCCGAAGCGTTCTTTCAGCCGGGCAGGCGAGCCGAGAGCGTCGATTCTGCCGTCCACCATAATCGAAACCCGGTCGCAATATTCGGCCTCATCCATATAATGCGTTGTCACAAAGACTGTTGTACCTCTGTCCGCAGCATCGTAGATTTTCTCCCAGAAACGACGCCTTGTCTCGGGATCCACTCCACCGGTCGGCTCGTCCAAAAATACGATTTGAGGCTCGTGTATCATCGCGATGCTGAACGCCAGTTTCTGCTTCCATCCCAAAGGCAGGTCTTTCACGAGGGTTTTCCGCACCTGACTCATTTCGAGATCATGCAGGATTTCCTCCGTCCTCTGCGCAATCAGTTTGTCGCCGAGACCGTATATACCTCCGAAAAGCCTTATGTTCTCCCATACGGCCAGGTCGGGATAGAGAGAGAATTTCTGGCTCATATAGCCTATATGTTTCTTGATTTCCTCTGGCCGGGTCGCTATGTCGCAGCCCGCCACAGTGCCGCCTCCGGAAGTGGGCCTGCTGAGTCCGCACAGTATGCGCATCGCCGTGGTCTTGCCCGCTCCGTTTGCTCCGAGAAAACCGAAAATCTCCCCTTTTGCCACCTTGAAACTGATGTTGTCCACGGCGGTAAAGTCTCCGAATTTCTTGGTAAGATTGTGTATGTCAATTACATATTCCATAAACAAAAGAACTTGACTCACTTGATAGATTATTCGGCTCCATCCTGCCGCTCAGGACGACGTACTTTTCCATTATTCCCTGCCGCCGCCAACTGCATGAAACAGTCCTCTATCCCCGGCTTTATTTCCCTTATGCTGCACTTTTTGAATCCGGCTTCTTCTATCCGCCTTGCAATCTCTTCCGCAGAGCAGCTGTCAGCGTCTACGGCCAGATGATGCTCAGCACCGAACGAAAAGCAGCTGACAATGTTCTCATCCTCTCGCAAGTATTTGAGCAGCTTGTGCATAGGCTCGGCACTGACGGCATAGAGCCTGTACGGATATTTCGCCGAAATCTGCTCCGGAGTGCCCGTATCTATGATTTTCCCTTCCATAATCAAAGCCACGCGGTCGCAGAGGGAAGCCTCGTCCATATAGGGAGTGGACACGAAAACAGTCACTCCTGAGCGGCGGATTTTCTCTAACATATCCCAGAACTCCTTACGGCTCACGGCATCCACTCCGGTCGTAGGCTCATCTAAAAACAGCACAGTCGGCTTGTGGACCAGGGCGCATGAAAGCGCAAGTTTCTGCTTCATGCCTCCTGAAAGATTGCCTGCCCTGCGTGTCTTGAACGGCTCTATCTGGGAATATATATCCTTGATGACCTCATAATTGTCCTTGACCGTAGTCCCGAACACCGTAGCGAAGAAGTTCAGGTTCTCTTCCACCGAAAGGTCCTGATACAAAGAGAACTGCCCCGGCATATAGCCGATCTTGCGGCGGATTTCCCTGTAATCCCTCACGACGTCGTCCCCTTCGACCCGCGCCGTTCCAGAATCTGCCAAAAGCAAGGTGGTCAGTATGCGGAAAAGCGTGGTCTTCCCTGCCCCGTCCGGTCCTATAAGCCCGAAGATTTCACCTTTTTCGACCGACAGGGATACATCCTCCAGAGCCTTGACGGATCCATAGCTTTTGCTGATTCCTTCTATTTCAATTGCAGCCATTACAATCTTACGTAAGCATACATTCCAAGTCTGAGACTGCCGTCATTTTTGACAGAAACTTTCACGGCATAGACCAGATCAGCCCTTTCGTCCCTTGTCTGTATGTTTTTGGGGGTGAATTCGGCATCTGATGAAATCCAGGTCAGTGTACCCTCATACTCCTTAGGGCTGTCTGTGCCGTCATCCGGAATCACGGTAACTTTGTCCCCGAGTTTTACTCCCGAGAGCTGCTCTGTCGAGACATACGCCCTTACATACACATTGTCCAGGTCTGCAAGTTCATACAAAGGTTTCCCGACAGTCACCATTTCACCGGCCTCTGCATATTTCGTCAGCACCGTTCCCGAAATCGGAGCCGTCACCCTGCATTTCTGCAGCTGGTCATCCGCTTTTGCTATCTGCACTTCGTAGGTGCCGATTTCGTTCCTGATTCCGGCATTGTTGTTCTCATAATTGATTTTCTGCGCATCAATCTGGCCCTGGAGTATGGCAATCTGAGCCTCCATGTCGTCCACCTGCTTCTGCGTGCCGGCATTGCCCGCCACAAGTGCCCTGAACCTTTTGAGATCGATCTTATGGCTTGCGAGCTGCTCCTGCATGGCTTTCATCTGCACAGGGATATCCACTATACGCACCAATGCCCCCTCTTTCCTTCTGAGAAGTTCCTCCCACTGGAGATATGTCTGGACAGAGTCTATAACCCCTATCAGCTGCCCTTTTTCGAGTCTGTCGCCCTCTTCGGCACAGAGGGAGAGAAGTTTTCCGCCTGATTCCGCGGCCACAGTGACCTTGACAGCGTCAATCTGTCCGCAGGCATCGAAGTCTATGCTCTTTTTCCCGCATCCGGCCACCGCGAGTGCCGTCATAGCCGCAATTAAAATATTCTTTTTCATATTAGGAAACTGTTTTCAATATTCTACATAACACCGTCATTCCGGGATAAAAATCTTCCGGAACAGCACATCATTGTCCCAGAGTGTTCTTCATGTCATAAACAGCCATAAGAAGCTGTATATGGTGGATTGACCGTGCTATGCGGGCATTGTGCTCCTGGTCAATCATATCCATGAGATCTGTCATCCTGATTATGCCGTTTTTATATTGCTCTTCACCAGATTCCCTGATTGAAGTACGCAGAGCCACGATTTCATCGTCCTTTTCCAGCATCTTCCTCGCCTTGTCCACCTCTGTCTCTTTCTGGCTCACGTCCAATTGCGTATTGAACTCGAACAGTTCCTGCTGCAATTCTATATTATGCTTGTCGTTCTCGATTTTCCTCTTGTCGTTCCTGCGGGTGTAGAAACCGCTTATATTCCACTGCATCCTGACTCCGGCTATGAAAATAGGGGAAAAATCGCTTTTGAGCATGTTCAGTCCAGGACGTCCTATGCCTCCCTGCAGGGTAAGGTCAAACTGAGGGTTTACCGCCGCGTTGAGCTGTTTTATCCGAGCCTCGTTCTGGAGAAGCTGCGCCGAATAGAGCTCAAGTTCCGGACGGGCTATCCTGTTCACATCTATCCGCTTCTGGTCCGAAGGCATGGAAAATTCAGCCCCTTCCATATCCTGCCCTGTCAGCAGCCCGAGCATTTTCACGTATGTCTTCCGGTCGGCGTCCAAAGCATCAATCTGCTGACAACAGTTGAGCATGTTCACCCTCACCATGTCGGCATCGGAACTGTATGCCATTCCGTTGTCCATCAATGCCTTGACATTCCGTTCATTACGTTTCAGGCTCTCTAACAGCAGACTGTTCTGGCGGATTTGCTCATCTATAAGCAATATGCCGAGATAGATGTTCTGCACTCTTGACCTGATTGAATACAGCGACACTTCTAATTGCTGTCTCTGCACTTGTGCGCCGGTTTTGACGGCTGCTTTTTTGCTCATGCTCACGCCTCCGTCCCACAGATGCTGGGTTACATTGGCGTTCAGGGAATACTGGTCGTGAGGGATGTTGAAGTCGAAACCGGGAATTTCAAAAGGCATTTCCACTGTTTCCGACTGCCATGTAGCCTTGCCTGACACCGAAAACTGAGGTATCCAGCTGGCCGAGGCTATGGAGAGATCGAACTTTTCGGAAGCGTTGATCAGGTCCAGTTGCCTGATCTGGGGATAATTGTCCCTCGCCATTTTCTGGCAGTCCTCTAACGTCACGTTCTGCGCGAACACAGAAGCGAACGTGCTGAAACAAACAGCCAGAATGACACATATTCTTTTCATATAATTTGTAATTATTTGGTATACAGACGCATGTACACGGTCCGCAATATTTCTTCCTTTCGTTTCACAAGAAAATCGTCGATCTGGCTGTCGCTCATCTTGAGCACCTTCTTCATGGGGGGGATGCCGAGGAAGGCGGACACGTTCAGCGAGATGACCGTGTAGAGCAACTGTACCAGGTCCACCTCGTTGATGCCGCCTTCCTTCTCCCAGCGGGACATTCTCTCTGCGTGGCGGGCAAGTTCCGTCATGACGATATTCTCGAACTTCCTTTTGTATTTTTCGAGCATCTCAGGATTGCTTTCGACAACGTTCAGCATCAGAAAAGGGACTCGGCGGTGAGTATTCAGGAAGTCGAAATGGATACTGATAGTCATTGATATGGTTTCCCAAAGTCCCGCATCGGGAGACATGACACCGGAAATCGCCGAAAACATCGTTTCAATTTCCCTGTCGAGTATCTTCTGAAAAATCTTTTCCTTGCTCCGGAAATAATAATGCAGCATGGCGTGGGTGACTCCTGCTTTCTCTGCAATTTTCACAGTGGAGGCCGCCGCATACCCCTTGTCAAGGAAAATCTCCTGCGCCGCTTCCAGGATCGCCTGTTCGGTATTGTTCTCACTCATATTCTTTCGGTTCTGTCTTTACTATTATCTGATTCTGCTCTCCGCACTATTTGTTAACACAATTATTTAACACTATTGTTAAACAATGCTGCAAATATAGGAATAAATTATGACCATACAATAAAAATTATCGCAATATTTGATTTTCCGTTGAGACTGAGGAAACAATGCGGAGGAACGGAGACGCCGGACTGGACTCCGTTCAGTCCGCATACCCCTCCGGGG
>CABQAB010000086.1 GCA_902461985.1 uncultured Bacteroidales bacterium
GAGGTGATAGGTGACCTCCCTGTCTTCCGGAAGATTGTCCTCATAGTCTGTGTCGAGAAGATAAAGTTCTGTTCTTCCGACATTTACAAGCCACAGACGGGCATTGATATTACGGCCCGGGAACGCTATTCTGACTGTCACCCAGTTGCCTTCCGCATCCCTTACAGGCTGTGCCGGGGTTTTCATGAAATCCTGGGCGTCATATTTTGACACCTGCGAGCCCTGTGCCGAGAGAATCTGCGTGAAGTAGCCGTAACGGTAGAAAAGTCCGACAGCAACGAGATTCACGTTCATGTCCGAAGTCTCCTTCAGATAGTCGCCCGCGAGGATTCCGAGACCTCCCGAATAAATCTTGAGTGAGGTGTCGAGTCCGTACTCCATGCAGAAGTAGGCTACTGAAGGGTCGGTACGTTCTGCCTTGAGCGCCATATATCCGTCAAACTCGGTCTTGACTGCCTTCAGACGGCCGAGAAAGTCCATGTCCGAGCTCAAAGCCTTGATTTCCTTCAGACTTATGCGGTCCAGGAGAGCTATAGGGTTTTCACCGCAGCTTTTCCATATTTTCGGGTCTATTGATTTGAAAAGGTCTTTTGCAGACTCATTCCAGCACCACCAGAGGTTCTGGGACAAGGTTTCAAGATCCTTCAAGGTCTCCGGCAGATGCCGGGACACAAAAACACTGCTCCACGAAGGGCTGTTCACATCGTTCTTTCTGTATTCCATTGGTTTATCATCCCTGAACTCAGGGAATGCTCCTTTTTCTGATATTACTTTTTCTATTGCTTTTGAATAAGCTTCCTTATAATAGGCTATATTCTTGTCCCACAACGCGATTTCAGAGACCTCGCGTGCATTGTCCATATAGGCTTTGCGGTCCTCCCTGGACAGACGTGCGATCTCCCGTATGCGTCCCACGGTCTCCTCCACCACATTCCTGTAGTTGGAATCGTTTCTCGTCACCACGGCAATGCCAGGATGCTGCTTTCCGTAATGGCTGCGCACCCACTGTCCGAAGCCGGCGAGAGAAGTGGTGAGGGTAGGCACCTTGAATGCCAGAGACTCAAGCGGAGTATAGCCCCACGGCTCGTAGTACGACGGGAAGAGCGCGAGGTCCATACCGTTGAGAAGGTCGTAGTAAGGCATATTGAACACTCCGTCGTTGCCGTTGAGATATGACGGAATGAAATACACCTTTACTTTGGACTCAGGTCCGTTGGTGAGGCCCAGTTCGTTGATACGCCTGATGACCGAATCGTATTCCGGATTCATCAGGACATGGGAAGTGAGGGTCCTGTACTGGGAAGCCTCACCTGAAAGTTTGGCCAGCAGATTCCGGTCCGGGCCATTGTGTCCTGACGGTATCATTATGAACGCCTGTATGCTGCGTCCTTCGTAGTCGGAGCGGTTGAGGGCGTCAAGGGCGTCGATGAACACGTCTATACCCTTGTTCTTCCACTCATAACGTCCGCCTATGCAGAGCAATATGGCATTCTCCGGGACTTCTTCGCCGGACATCGCCGCGGCCACCCTGATGAGCCGTTCGCGCGCCTCCGCCCTTTTCTGAGGATACTCTTCGTCTGACGGTATGAAACTGTTCTCAAACCCGTTAGGGGTGATTACGTCAACCTGACGGCCGAGGAACTTGCGGCACTCATTCGCCGTTATCTCGCTGACCGTGGTGAAAACATCGGCATTCACTGCCGACTTCTCCTCGAGGGAGTGTCTTGCCATCACATTGAACTCGCGGGCCTTCGCAGCCGGGTCGTAGCTTTCAAGTGCGTCATACAGGGGAAGGTTGTTGCCTGCTATGCAGCGCCCGAGCACTGTGGCATGGGTGGTGAAAACAGTAGCGACCGGGAGACCCGTACCCTTGATGTAGAGCAGTCCCGCGCCTGTCATCCATTCATGGAACTGCGCCACCACCTTGTCTGAAGGAAAGAGGTTGAAACGGTAGAAGCTCTCTATGACCTTTCCTGCGGCATATCCGAAGAGTGCGGACTCACGGTAGTCCCAGTTGCCTGTGATGGAATCCACTCCGAATTTCTGCCAGAACTCTCCTAAGATTTCGTTCTGGGACGTAAGATACTGCTTGAAATCGACCAGGATTGCGATAGGCTTGCCCGGTACGTTCCATTTGCCGATTCTTACCCTTAGTCCTTCCGATGCGGCCTTGTTCTTCCATGACTTGAACAGAAGAGGTTCCTCGATGAAGTCAGGATTGTCGGCGGTATGCATCCACACGTCCGGACCTATGAGAATATGATGCCTCTTGTATTCAGCCTTGAGGTTGAGTGCCTTCGTGGCAATGACTGTGTAAATCCCGCCGACCTTGTTGCAGACTTCCCAGCTGACTTCGAACAGGTAGTCGGGTTTGATAATTTCTGAACTCTGAGCCATAAAACTGATTAAAGCTGTTCTTTAGCGGCCAATGCCTGGTCTACACGAAGCATAAAGTCGCTCAAGACATTCATATAGTTGATAAATGCCTCGTATGGAGTGTCGTACGGATTGAAATACTTATGTACCGCTCCATCCGAGAAGTATTTTGTGCACATATAGTAGAAGTGGTCGCTCTCCTGGAGGTGTCCGAAATCAGACCACAGTTCCGCATCGTTGAGGATGGCCAGTTTCTCCGAAAGGGAGTAGACTTTGCCGAACGCCTCGTTCTGGAGTTCGTTTCCGAGCCATGCGGAAGTGTCACGCTCTTCGTCTGCCCAGGAAATGGCGTCAGGAATGCATAGGGAAGCGACAGGTTTGTGCTTGCGGGCTGCACGTGCAGGGGTCACGAATTCGAAGTTGCCGTCTGCGATGACTGCTCCCGGAAGGGCCTTCATGAATTCGAAAATGCCGGAAGAGGCACTCTGGTGCTCGCCGAAGGTCTCATAGTCCATGAAGAGATTTACGATTTCCCCGTCACCGGCGTTGAGCCATGAAACGAATTTGTCAGTCGTGAGCGGCCAGTTCTCCCATGAACGGTTGGAGAAACGGAAAGCGATGTCGTCGCTGAGTCCGGAGTTGCGCAGAAGAAGTTTCTGGTTCTTCTTTGTAGTTGCCTTGTAGACATAGTTCGGGCTCTGCCAGCCGAGCACATGTTTTGCGCCTTCAGCGAGTATGGTCTTGAACCCGAGTTCACCCACCATATCTGCGATTGAATCGGAATATACAAGCTCCGTGTTGCGGAAAGTGACCGGAGTGACTCCGAAAGTCTTCTCGATTGCGTCCTTGTGCTTGAGGACCTGATGTTTGAATTCAGACTCTGAAGCGAGAGATGAAAGAGAATGGTAGTAAGTCTCTGAAAGGAACTCCACACAGCCTGTGTCGGCAAGTTTCCTGAAACTTGCGAGAACCTCCGGGCAGTAGCGGTCGAACTGTTCGAGAGCCGAGCCCGTGATGGAGAATGCCACCTTGAATGCGCCCTTGTGCTCTTCAATCTGCTGAAGAAGGAGTTCATTCATAGGAAGATAGCACTTCTGGGCTATTCTGCGGAGAATGGTACGGTTGGTGAAATCATCATAATAATGAGAGTTCTTTCCTATGTCGAAAAACCTGTATTGTCTTAGACGGTTGGGCTGATGTACCTGGAAATACAGACAAACTGACTTTTTCATATCTGAATATTTTTTGTTTTCCTTTGTTAATATACTATTTCGCTGCCCCGTTTACTGCGGATTCATACACAGCCTTCACTTTGGCAGCAGCTGCGTTCCACTTGAGTGCATTGACCTCGTCATACCCGTTCTTGATGGCGAATTTAGAAATCGCAGGGTACTCCAAAAGTCCGTAGATCGCATCCGACATCGCATCCACATCCCAGAAATCAACCTTCAGGGCATATCTGAGGATTTCAGCGCAGCCGGACTGCTTGGAAATGATTGAAGGCACATTGGTCTGCATTGCCTCCAGCGGGGAGATTCCGAAAGGCTCCGAGATGGAAGGCATGACATAAACATCAGAAAGCGCGAACATCTTGCGCACGTCGTCGCCCCTGAGGAAGCCCGTGAAGTGGAATCTGTCCGCAATGCCGAGTCTTGCGACATGACGGATGCAACGGTTGAGCATATCTCCGCTGCCTGCCATCACGAAACGCACGTTGTCACATCTCTTGAGGACTTTGGCAGCCGCCTCGATGAAATATTCAGGACCTTTCTGATAGGTTACGCGACCGAGGAAGGTGACCACCTTGTCTTTCACGCCCCTTTCGACCTTCATCTCGGAACGGCCGGAGAAGTCGACGGCGTTATGCACAGTCACGACCTTGGCCGGGTCTATGCCGTATTTGTTGACGACAATGTTACGGGTCAGGTCACTCACGGTAATCACTTTGTCGGCCTCGGACATGCCCCTCTTCTCGAGAGCGAACACACGGGTGTCGATATTGTCATCGCTGGCACGGTCGAATGAAGTCGCGTGCACGTGGACGACGAGAGGTTTGCCCGTAAGCTGCTTTGCGGCTATGCCGGCAAGATAGGTGAGCCAGTCGTGGGCGTGGATAACGTCGAACTCGTCTTTGTGTTGAAGGGCTATGGTGCCGCCTACCATCGCATAACGCGCCACCTCTTCCATGAGGTTGGTGCCGTATTTGCCGGAGAATTTGAATTTTTGGCCGTAGGTGATGCGGAAATCCTTCACCTGTCTCTTCCTTTCCTCTTCCACCACCTTGGCGAAGTCTTCAGGAGCGACGTAAGGCACCATATTGGTACCCACATGGACGAACTTCACTTTTCCGAGGAATTCATCCACTGATTCCGAGACTGTGTCCACTGCGACATCGCTGGCATTGATGATGCTGACAGCCGACTGATCCTCATCTCCGGATGCAGAAGGCATCACGAACAGGACCTTTACGTCATTTTCGGCAAGACCTTTGGTCATACCGTAGCAGGCTGTACCGAGACCGCCGGCAATGTGTGGCGGAAACTCCCAGCCGAACATAAGGACTCTCATCATTTCTTTTCCTCCTTCTTGTATTTGTTCAACAAATAGTCAATGCGCAGAAGTGCAGCGGTACTGCAGGCGCAGGAAATGGCACCGTGAGGCTCGTGAGGAGGGTCTCCGTCATAAAGTTCCGAGAATGCCCCGACACCGTGCTTGTAGATGTCCTTGTAGAATCCCTCGACAAGATACTCGGCCCTCTTCCAGAAAGAAGGTCCGGCCATCTTGAAATTGAGGTCTATATAGTAGTCGAGCGGTGAAATCCACGCGCATCCCTGATGGTATGCGAGGTCGCGCTCAACCTGCGAGCCCTCATAGACGCCTCTGTAGGCCTCGTTGCGAGGTGAAAGGCTGCGGAGTCCGCGGCTGGTGAGCAACTCGTTGGAGATGGTCTGGACGACTTCAGCCTTATGCTCGTCACTCACAGGAGAATAGTCCTGAGCCACAGCGAAAAGCTGATTGTAACGCACGGCCATGTTCTGTCCGTTGTTGTCCACATAGTCGGCAAGATAGCCGCCTGCCTCAACCCAGAAGTATTTCTCGAAGTTAGCCTCAACGGACGCCTTGACTTCGGACCATTTCCGGATAAATTCCTTGTTCTTCGGATTGTACCTGCCCTCCATTTCGAGAGCGAAGCATATTGAATTGTACCAGAAGGCATTTGTCTCGACCTGGTACCCGGCCCTTTCAGTCACCGGAACTCCGTTGATGTAGGCGTTCATCGAAGTCAGGGCTGTACGGAACATCTGTGCCCAAAGCAGTCCGTTAGGATGCAGCACGACTTCGGCACGGTGCCCCGGCAGATAACTTTCGATTACTCCCTTGATGACCGGGCCGTATTTCTTCCACACTTTCTTAGGGTCTGCGCCCCAGTGGATATACTGCTGGAGAATGTCCGCTATCATGAGCGGAGACTCCACCTGGGTGGTCTTGCGGTAAAGCCTCTCTTCGTTGTTGGCGATGAGGTCGTCGAGGATATCCTCGAATTCCTTTCCGCCGGCACCGGCATAGAGAGTAAGCCCCGGAAGCGCGGTGATGGTCTCTCTGAGCAGACCCGTTTCAAGCCATGTGAGACCGGCATTTATTCTCTTGTGTCCGTTGCGGTTTTCAATCAGAAGGTCCGCATTGTATTTGAGAAGGTCTGAATACGAAGTGATGCTGCCTTTGTTCTTGACAATGGTGTTGAATTTCCTTGTGAGCGCCTTTACGGACTCTACTGAAACGGAAGCGGACACAACTACGGATTCGCCCTTCCTGAGTCTGAGTCTGAACGTGCCCGGCATCAGAAGATCCTCACGGCAGTCGAATCCGCGGCGGCTTTCATCGGAATAGGTGATTCCTTTGTACCAGACCGGCGCGTGGTTGAATTCTGCAGGGCGGGAGAACTGGATATTCAGGTCCGGGAAGCCTTCATACATGTTGAAAGCCGCCCCGCCCTCGATTTCGTCATAGTCGGTCCTCGCCTCACGGTTTTCAGCCGTAAGCTTGTGAATACTTCTGAAGGCTAAGAAAGGTTTGAACTCCACCTCGCAGGACGCCGGAGAAGACACAAGTTCGTACTTGATCATCACCTGGTCCGAATCAGGAGCGAGGACAAGAGATTTTCTGATTGTAATCTCGCCTATCTTGTAGGTGAGTGTCGGAACCGGCGCAGCTTCGAAATCGACGATGTATTTATGTCCCCTCGGTTCATAAATGTCGCCATAGCAGTGGATTCCGAGATTGAACTTTCTGCCGTTCAGGATTATGCTCTCGTCCAGGCCGGAAAGCAGGATGTGCTTGCTGCCGCCGAAAGCCTCTACAGGAACAGCGAGAAGTCCGTGATAGCGTCGCGTATTACAATACACAATGGATGTGTTGCAATACGCCCCTGTTTTGTTCGATCCGATAATCTCCCTCTTGAGCGAGTATTCGAGATTGACCAGTTCGGATTTGTTGAAAGTCAGGAAAGCCATATCTTATTTCATAAAATTTGTTGTCATTTTTTCTTCAAAACGATGGCACTGCGGCTTGGCAGGTAGAGGAAAAGGCTTGCGTCATATTTCCCGTTCCCGTTAGGGTTCTTACGGGGAACCGTAAAGTGTTCATCGTGCTCCAGCCGGCCGAAACCATCAAAATCGGCCCCGTCAGAAGAGAGTATATCCACCCAACATCCCTCCGGCGCGGCAAATCCGTAATCCACAAAAGATTGGGTCGGATTGAAATTGGCGGCAAATATACAATCTTTTCTGCGGAAAATAAGAATTTTTTTCTCTTCATCCTGAACAAGCAGTTCCGGCCTGCCCTCTAAAATGCGCTCAGACTTGGCTAAAGCTATCATTGCCTTGTCGAAATTTCTCAAATATCTGTAACGCAGATAATCGGGTTCCGCCAGAGACCACTGGCGACGGGCGTACTTATAGGACCAGCCGTTTCCTTCCCGCGGGAAGTCTATCCATTCCGGATGTCCGAACTCGTTGCCCATGAAGTTGAGATAGCCGTCACCTGCCGTGGCCAGAGTGACCAGACGTATCATCTTGTGCAGCGCTATGCCCCTGTCCACTACCACGGATCTGGAATCTTTGTTCATGGAAGTATACATTTCGGCGTCTATCAGACGGAAGATTATGGTCTTGTCCCCCACTAAAGCCTGGTCATGACATTCTGCGTAGCTTATGGTCTTTTCATCCGCCCTCTTGTTGGTCAGCTGCCACCAGATTTCGCCCACGCTCCAACGCTCGTCAGGAAGGGTCTTTATCCATTTTATCCAGTTGTCGGCTATGCCCATGGACATTCTGAAATCGAATCCAGCACCGCCACATTCTATAGGCGCGGCCAGTCCCGCCATTCCGCTCATGTCCTCTGCAATGGTAAATGCATCCGGATTGATTTCATGAATCAGGCAGTTCGCAAGAGCCAGATACTCGACCGCGTTTTCATCCACCCCGTTGCCGAAATAGTCGTCGTAGCCCGTGAAAGCCTTGCCTAAGCCGTGATCCCAGTAGAGCATGCTCGTGACTCCGTCAAACCTGAAGCCGTCGATATGATATTCATCCATCCAGAATTTGCAGTTGGACAGGAGGAAGAACTTGGTCTCGTCCTTTCCGTAGTCGAAGCAGCGGGAGCCCCATGCAGGGTGATGGCCCTGAGGGCCCTTGTAGAAATATATGTCCTCCCTGCCGTCGAATAGGCTCAAC
>CABQAB010000087.1 GCA_902461985.1 uncultured Bacteroidales bacterium
CCTTTAGCAATATTCTGAATCATCTGTTCCGGCAGGGTTTATGACCTGGATGGAGACGGTGTCAACAGCGAACTGGACCTGTGCCTTTACTCAGGTGCGGCACCTTCGATAGAGGGTATCACCACTTACTACAAAATAGGGGACAAGTTCAATCTTACAGGTGAGACCGGAGGAAATATAATAGTGCATGACACGGCGGACGAACCTCGTCAGTGGAGGGAGGACAGGGACTATCTGTATCCTATTCCTCTTTCACAGATTCTGCTCAGTGACGGTAAAGTCAGGCAGAATCCTCATTGGGACGAATAAAAAGACACAGAATGAAACTGAAAAAATGTATTGCAGCCATTTCGGCTATGTTTCTCGCCGTTTCCGGATCCTGCGCGAAGCAGGAGACCGGAAACGGTAACCATTGGGTTTCAGGCGGCGGCAACAAGCCTTCCGGGAATCAATATTCCTGGCCCAAGGCTTCTGACAAGACCCTGCGCCTTATGACTTACAATTCCTTTTATTGCAAGGGAAACGATTCAGATCCGTCCAAGAACGGTTTTTCGTATGCGAACACCGCTGCATTCGCACGTGTGATCAAGGCTCTTGCTCCTGATGTGATAGCCATACAGGAACTGGATAAGGATGCATCAGACAGAGGCCGGCGCAATCTTCTTGCCGACATCGCAGCCGCAACGGGAGAAGAATGGACAGCGGTGTTCGGAGAGGCCGCAGATTATGCTGGAGGAAAGATCGGGCCCGGACTTTTAGTGAGAAAATCTCTTCCCGTAAAGAGTGTCAGGCAGGTTTCCATTCCGGGCAATGAAGCGAGAGTCCTTATAATAGCGGAGTTCGACGGTTTTGTCTTCATAGCCACCCATCTTGACACCGACGATGCCAAACGCAAAAGCAGCGCATCAACAATCAATTATGAGTCAAATAAATATGATGGAGTGAAGCCTGTGTTTCTCGCAGGAGACCTGAATGATTCCCCATTCTGGACGGGCGGCGGTGCAGCTTTCCCCGTGCTTAAGGAAGAATTTGCGATAAAGTCCCCGGCAGACGGCTCGCTTCCTGCCCAGAACGGGCAGACAATCGACTGGATACTTTATGATGCCAACGGGACGGAAACGATAGAGTTCATGGATAGCCATATAGTGAAATCGGTATTGTTCGGCTCTTCTCTGGAACGTCTGGACACGGTTTCGGACCATTATCCTGTCATACTTGACATAGAATTGAAATAATATGGGCAGATTCATCAGATTCTCAGCGGTTTTCTTTCTGCTGTCCCTTCTGTTCCGGCCTGCCGGGGCCTCGCCGGTTTTCGACGGTGTGGAGGCTTTGGTTTCAAGGCAGCTTCCTTCTCTTTCAGGACGGGTGGATTTCTCGTTTATGGATGCTGCTGACGGCTGTTGTGACAGTTTCAGCGTCTCGACAGAGAACGGGCGTCTTAAAATCAAGGCTACGTCTCCTTCAGCTGCGGCTTCTGCAGTCAATTATTATCTGAATGTGTTCTGCCGCATGAGTCTTTCCCATGCCGGAGACAATCTCGGTGTCATTCCGGCAGAACTGCCTGCAGTTGAAACGCCCGTTGTAAGACGCTCTAAGTTCAGGTACAGATATGCCTTGAATTACTGCACTTACAATTATTCCTACTCGTTCTACGACTGGAATGACTGGGAAAGGGAACTGGACTGGATGGCATTGCAGGGAGTCAATCTTATGCTGGCGCCTCTCGGCAGTGAAATCGTGTGGCTGAATGTGCTGAAGGAGTACGGCTTCACTGAAGAAGAAGCGGCGGCTTTCATTGCAGGACCGGGATATACCGCATGGTGGCTGATGGGCAATCTGGAAGGCTGGGGCGGGCCGATGTCAAAGTCCATGATGGAAGAGCGTGCGGATATGCAGAGGAGGATTCTCGCAAGGATGAAGGAACTCGGCATCGAGCCTGTCCTGCAGGGATTCTGGGGGATGGTGCCGTCAACTTTGTCAGGCCGCTTCGCGGATGCGGAGATAGTGGACCAGGGGCTTTGGGGTTCGTTCCGCAGGCCGTCGGTTCTGCTGCCTGAAAGTCCTCTTTTCGACAGGATGGCGGATTCGTGGTATTCCGAGCTGAAACGGCAATACGGAGATGACATCCGCTATCTTGGCGGAGACCTGTTCCATGAAGGCGGAGACACTACCGGAGTCAATGTCAGGCGTACGGCCGGACTCGTGAGCCGCGCCATGCAGCGTAATCTTCCGGGAGTGAAATGGATGCTTCAGGGCTGGGGCGGAAATCCGAAGAAGGAACTGGTGGAGGGGCTTTCTCCGGAGCATACAATCGTGATAGACCTGTTCGGGGAAAGCGGCTCGACATGGCGGGATACAGGGGAATTCTACGGAACACCATGGATATGGTCCACGGTCAATCATTTCGGGGGAAAGACGGACATGGGCGGCCAGCTTCCGGTCATCATCAAGGGGCCGCACGAGGCCCTTGCAAGTTCTTCCGGCCTGCTGTGCGGAGTGGGGATTCTTCCGGAAGGCATCTTCGCGAACCCTGTCGTATATGACTGGGCCATGAAGACGGCGTGGGAAGAGGAAACCCCCGATGTCAGTTCATACATAGACGATTATATCCTTTCCCGCTATGGCAGGGAAAATGAGTTTCTGCGCAGGGCCTGGACGGTTCTTGCAGGGTCCATATACGGTGATTTCGAAATCAAGGGCGAAGGAACGTTCGAATCGGTGCTGTGCGCGAGACCGGGGATGAACGTGAAGAATGTCTCCACATGGGGCCCGAAACGATATCAGTACAATCCTGATGATGTCGTTGAGGCTCTCGTCCTTTTCAGAAAGGCGGCGGACGGGTTCAGGGGGTCCGATACTTACGAATATGATCTCGTTGACCTTGCCAGACAGGTTCTGGCAAATCATGCAAGGTCTGTCTATGACCGTTCTATGGCCTTGTACCGTAACGGGGACAGGGAGGGGTTCGGAATCATGTCTTCTGAATTTCTCGGTCTGGTCAGTCTCCAGGACAGTCTGGTGGGAACAAGGAAGGAGTTCCTCGTGGGAAGATGGCTTGAAAAGGCAAGGCATTATGGCAGCAATGCCGGAGACCGCTCCCTTTCTGAGCGGAATGCCCGCATGCAGATAAGCTATTGGGGCCCGGATACGGCTTCTACAAGCGTCCGCGACTATGCCAACAAGGAATGGAGCGGATTGTTGTCTGACTATTATCTTCCGCGCTGGGAGGCTTTCTATTCATATCTTGACGACCTTTTAGCCGGCAGGGAAGCGGATGAGCCCGACTATTTCGAAATGGAAAAGGCATGGGTGGACAACGGGAAAGAATATCCTGTGGAACCGTATGATTATGATCCTCTGGTGCTGGTGGACAGGCTGCTCTCCAAAGTCCGCCCCGTCTATAAGGACAGGACGGCGTCTGTTGATGCGCGTGTGTCTGACCTGCTTTCACGCATGACCCTGAAAGAGAAGGCAGCCCAGATGAAACATATTCATTTCAAGCATTACAATTCCGCGGATACCGTGGACTTTTCCAGACTTGCGGAATCTCTCGGCGGCCTTTCGAGAGGTTGTTTCGAGGCTTTCCCGTATACTTCTGAACAGTACCTCAATGCTGTATGTGCCGTCCAGGGATATATGACAGACAGCACAAGACTTGGAATTCCTGTGATTCCCGTGATGGAGGGACTGCACGGAGTCGTCCAGGATGGCTGCACCGTTTTTCCCCAGGCGATAGCCCAGGGAGCGACATTCAATCCTGACCTTGTTGCCGGGATGGCTGATGCCATTGCGGGCGAGATGTGCGCGATAGGGGCAGTCCAGGCTCTTGCTCCTGACCTGGATATAGTCCGGGACCTGAGGTGGGGCAGGGTGGAGGAGACATTCGGGGAAGACCCCTGTCTGGTCTCATGTATGGGAAACGCATATGTCGGGGCGATGCAGAAAAGGGGCAGGATAGTCACTCCCAAGCATTTCTTGGCCCATGGAATGCCGACAGGCGGGCTGAATCTCGCATCGGTCAAAGGCGGGGAACGCGAACTCAGGGACCTCTATCTCGTTCCTTTCAAATCGGTGATTGCCTCGCAGAACCCGCTTTCGATAATGAACTGCTACAGTTCCTATGACGGCGAGGCTGTTACAGGTTCGAAAAAATACATGACAGACCTCCTTCGTAAAGAGTTAGGCTTCAAGGGATATGTCTATTCGGACTGGGGTTCGGTGCATATGCTTCAATCGTTCCACAGGGCTGTGGCTTCCGGAGAGGAGGCGGCGAAGATGGCCGTTGAAGCGGGTATAGACCTGGAGGCCGGCAGTTCCGATTATGACTCGCTTGAGAGGCTTGTGGAAGCCGGCAGACTGGATATGGAGCATATAGACAGGGCGGTGTCCAATATCCTCGGAGCCAAGTTCGCATCCGGGCTGTTTGACAACCCCGTCCCTGACACTCTGGACTGGAAATCCGCAATTCATACCGCTGCATCACGTGAACTTGCAAGAAGGATTGCTGATGAAAGCACGGTCCTTCTGACCAACCGCAATTCGGTGCTCCCTTTGGATGCGGACAAACTGTCTTCTTTGGCCGTCATCGGGCCCAATGCTGACAGGGTCCAGTTCGGAGATTACAGCTGGAGCGCAGACCGGGAAGCCGGGGTTACCCCTTTGGAGGGCATAAGGAATCTGCTCGCGGGCAGAAAACTGAAATTGAACTATGCCCGTGGATGCGACCCTTATTCCATGGACCGCTCCGGATTCAGGGAGGCTGTAAGGGCAGCCAGGAAAAGTGATGCGGCAGTGCTGTTCGTAGGGTCGCAGAGCGCAGTGCTTGCGAGGGCAGGAGAGCCCGCGACCAGCGGAGAAGGATACGACCTTACTGACCTCAGTCTGCCCGGTGTCCAGATGGACCTTATAAAGGAAGTGGCGGCGGTCGGGAAACCGGTGATTGTAGTGCTTGTGACAGGCAGGCCGTTTGAGACCGACGGGATAGCCGGATTGTCCGATGCCGTGCTCGTCCAGTGGTATGCAGGGGAAGAAGCGGGAAATTCAATAGCGTCCATCCTTTTCGGCCTGGTAAACCCTTCCGGGAAACTGCCTGTGTCTTTCCCGAAAACTGCCGGACATCTTCCATGCTATTACAACCATCTTCCGACAGACAAGGGATATTATAACCAGAAAGGGAGTCCGGACAAACCAGGACGGGACTATGTCTATTCCGATCCTTATCCCGAATTTCCTTTCGGACATGGACTCAGTTATACTGATTTCGTCTATGACAGCCTGGAAACAGAGTCCCGCCATTTGTCCGTGACAGACACTATACGCGTCCGCTTCCGCATAACCAACAGCGGAAATATGCGAGGAAAGGCTGTCCCTCAGCTGTATGTCAGGGACAAAGTCTCCACTGTTGCAACGCCGGTAAAGCAGTTGAGGGCCTTTGACAAGGTAGATATCGCTCCCGGAGAGTCGGCCGTTGTGACGTTTGAAGTCCCTGTCGCATCTTTATCTTTGCATGACAGGGATATGCGTGAAACTGTAGAAGCCGGGGAATTCATGCTGTTCATAGGAGAATCCTCCGAAGACGTGCGGCTGACAGACACCGTGACAGTCGCTGACGGGACAGATGAGGACTCGGAATATGTGTCTGGCTCCGATGAAACAGCCGTCCGGCCCGCTCTGGGTGGATATGTGAAAGTCTGCGGCACGGTGCGGAATGTGCAGGCTGCGGTCCTGCCGTCCGTCACGGTATCTTCTGTCTCGGAACCTTCCCTGAGTACCGTTACCGGACGTGACGGGCGTTTTGAACTGGATGTCCGTCTGAATGACAGGCTTGTGTTCAGTCTTGACGGTTATTCGGATGTGGTTGTGGATGTCAGGAAGGGAGGCGAAACTGATGTGGATATGAACCCGATGATAAATTGACAAATCAAATAATTGATACTTGTGGAACTTGAGTAAATTTATATGAAACGGTTATTGAGCATTTTGCCGCTTGCGGCACTTCTTTTCACTGCCTGTTCCCGGGGAGAATACTGCGGATACAGGATAGAGGACAACAGAATCGTATATGAAACCCCTGCACGCGAACCGGGGCAGCAGTCCATGCTCGCCTATGCGGCGGAACCGATTGAAAATGTACGTGTAGGCTTTATCGGTCTCGGCATGAGAGGTCCCGGAGCCGTCTTCCGCTTCACTCATCTCGAAGACGCCACCATAGTCGCTGTCTGCGACCTTTTCCCTGAACGGGTGGATAATGTCCTGAAAGGATTGTCCGAATCAGGCGTTGCCGGTGTGGCAGGCTATTCTGGAGAAGACGGATGGAGGCAGCTGTGCGAAAGGGACGACATCGACCTGATATATCTTGCGGTTCCATGGCAGCTTCATACGGAAATGGCCGTGTATGCAATGGAATGTGGCAAGCATGTGGCAGTGGAGGTCCCTGCAGCGACAAGCGTGAAAGAATGTTGGGAACTCGTCAATACATCCGAGCGCACCCGGCGCCATTGCATGATGCTTGAAAACTGCGTGTACGATGATTTTGAACTGACCACTCTCAACATGGCCGCTTGCGGTCTGTTCGGGGAGGTAGTCCATGTGGAAGGGGCCTACATCCACAATCTTGACCCTTTCTGGGAGAGCTATCAGGGTGACTGGAGGATGATTTACAACAAAGAGCATCACGGGGACGTCTATCCGACACATGGCATAGGTCCTGTCGCCCAGGTTCTCGGCATTCACAGAGGAGACAGAATGGATTATCTCGTTGCCATGGACACTGATTCCTGGCATGGAAAGGAGCTTGCGGAGAAGAAATACGGCGATTCTTCCTATGCCAACGGAGACCACACGGGGACTTTCATAAGGACAGTGAACGGCAAGACAATGCAGATACAGCATGACACCTACAATCCACGTCCGTACAGCAGGGCGTACCAGATAACCGGCACGGAAGGATTCGCTGAAAAATATCCGCTTGAGGGCTATGCCTTCCGCAGTGTCGGCATAGAAGGCGAACCGGATATCTACAATCTTGATGCAGAGCAATATATATCCGGAGATTTGAAAGCCCGGATGATGAAGCAATACCAGCATCCCATTACGAAGGAGTCAGGACTGCTCGAAAAGGCAAAAAAAGTCGGAGGGCACGGCGGAATGGATTTCATCATGGACTACCGCCTTGTATACTGTCTCCACAACGGTCTTCCTCTTGACCAGGATGTCTATGATGCCGCTGAATGGAGCTGTCTCGTCGAACTGACGGAAGTGTCTATACTTCACGGCAGTATGCCTGTGGAGGTGCCGGACTTCACCCGTGGGGAGTGGGACAGGCTGCAAGGGGTGCATTTTGCGATGAAAAACTGACTTTGCCGGTAGCATTTGCGCATTTTTTTTCTATCTTTGCGAGGTTAGTATTTTAATGACTGTGATTTAGATCAGATTGACAATGATTCTGGTCAGCATCAAAAAGCAAAGATTATGAAAAAGAATTTTATGATGGCAGCGGCAGTGATGGCATTTGTTGCTGTCGGGGGGGGCTCATGCACTCCGGAGAACAATGGAAACGAGAACAATGACAATTCCGTCAAGGCGGAGATAATCGGAGAAGACGTGGATGTTGAAATTTCCGGTTCGGGCGGAGAAACCTATACCTACATATTTGAGACTACAAGAGACTGGGCCGCTTCCGTGTCAGCGGATGACCCGACTTATGAAGTTACGGTGGAGCCTCTTTCCGGCGTGACAGGAAAGAACGAAATTAATATCGCTTTCCCTGCAGCAGACAAGGAAATCGTGGTCGCTGTGACAATCGTTTTGAAGGGAACTTCCACCACCAAGTCTTTTGCGGCGGCACCTGTAAGCAAGACTTTGAAATTCAAGGTCACTCCTCTTACTTCGATCACCTATGCCGGAGAAACTTACAAAGTGGTGAAACTCAAGGACGGCAAGTACTGGATGGCTGAAAACCTCAGGTATGTGCCAGAAGGCCTCACTCCAAGCAACGATTTGAGCAATGTGACAGCCGGCGTCTATTATCCGGTGAAA